>JAYSZC010000485.1:0-4057 GCA_043738235.1 Lewinellaceae bacterium
TGATTTTTGCCCTGTTGCTTTCGGGTCTGATACACACTGAAACAATGTAAAAACGCTTTTTTTCATCAAAAAAAGCCCAGTTACCTGCCATTTCATGCACAATAGTCCTTTAGTACGCACCCTCCAATTGCTTCGGCAGGAAGAGCTGGATACCCTGTATTTATTCGTTCAGTCACCTATTTTCAACATAGTTAGGCCCGAAGAAACCCTCGATTTATTTGAATATTTAAAAAAATACTACCCGCTATTTGATCACAAGGCCTTGCACCGTGAACAGGCAGGCAGGCATTTTTTCCCTCAAAGCAAAGATTCGGTAGCGGCATTACACCGCACCATGACGCAGTTGATGGCCATTGTACGAAAATTTATCACGTTCCAGCACTGGACGGCGATTGAGGAAAATGCAACCCGGCAAAAGGGATCTGCTGCGCCTGTTGCCGCTTCGATGCACGATACCCGGCAGCGGCTGGCCTTGATGCGTTTTTACAGCGAACGCTTGCATCAGCAAAAAACGCCGCTTCCCGCAGCGCGTCGGCAGATGGAAAACGTCGAATCCGAAAGCAAGCGCCGCGAACGAAAAGCCGAAAATTTTTTCCTGAACTTATACCAGCAAGCCAAAAAAGAGATTGATAGCCACAAGGAGTTCAAACACTTTGAGGAATATGAATTCACGGACTTCCACTATTTCAGGTTTTTACTGGAACAGGAAAAATCGTTTTACGAAGGACTACAGGAAAACCACTCGAGCGACCAGAATTTCCTGCATACCATGGAGCAACTCGACGAGTTTTACCTGCTCAACAAACTCGATCTGATGTGCAAACTCATGCACCACCAGCGCCTGGCGGAGATATACGACAAGGATTCGGATGAGTACCAGCGGCTGCAAACCAACCGCGATATTACCCGCCAATTCGCCCGTTTGCTGACCGAACACCACTACCTGCAAACGCCGGCTATCCGTTTGTACTGCCTGATGCTCGATTTTCTCACGCAGGACGACCCCGGGCAGGCCGACGAACTGTCCATTCAAATCGGTCACTGGATGGAAGAATATCCGGATATGCTCCCCACGGCGCGTTTGCGCGATTGCAAAATCATGTGGCGCAGTTTCTGGCCCAGCCGCTACCTCGAAACCAAAGACCGCCGTTTTCTGGAACGCCTGTTTCTCATTCAACTCGATCAGTTGCGGGTAATCGGCCCGACAGCCGGACTGCCCAGCAGCCAGTTTCAAAATATCCTGTTTACCGCCCTGAAAGTGGGACGGGTGCACTGGGCCGAAATATTTTACAACGAATTTAAAGGGCGTATCATCGGCACGCAACAACAGGAAATGATCGCCGATATTCTTCAGGCGGTGCTGCTGTTCCATCAAAAAGAATTTAACAAGGCCGCGAAAATACTGCCGCATTACCTGCATTATGGCGAATTAGACGACATCTATCTATACGCCATCACCGCCACTTTGGATGCTCGTATCCAGTATGAACTGGATACATTGGACGACGACTACGCTGAAAATATGCTTCGCGCCACCTCCACCCATATTCGCCGTGACGATGCGATGCCGCTGCACCGGCGCGATCAGCGGGTGCGATTTTTCAGTTTTATTACGGCGCTCGACAAACTCAGACAACAACTTGGCAGAAAGGAAAAAATAGACGCCGGGCTGGCAAAAATCAGAAAACGCCTCGACCAGGAGACCGTGGTGGATTGGGAATGGCTGGAAGAAAAATACGCTGCGCTAATTAAAACTGAAAATAAATAAAAGGCTGCACGTCGGCAGATTTGATCTGCATGACTAATATCACCACTGCTGTAATTAACAAGGCTTTAAAAACGAGTGGCATGGCAGTGACTGCGCGTTGCCCCCACAACTCAGCCGAGGGCGGCAACATGTGTAAGCCGTATCCCAGTGCCATCCAAAAGATAACCGTGGCGTATCCGCTTAAAAAGTCGGGGAAAATTTCGGGCCGAAAATCAAAAGCGATCTGGTGCAGCATCGACTGAATGATGTCCATGTTCTCCGCCCGGAAAAATATCCAGCAGAAACAGACAAAGTGAAAAGTCCACAAACCACCCAGGGTACGGCGAATCGTCCCCGGTTTGTTAGGAAATGTTTCTTTCCACCAGCGTTCCACGGCCATTGCGACTCCATGCAAGGCGCCCCAAATAATAAAACGGTTAGCCGCGCCGTGCCAGAATCCGCCGATCAACATCGTAAGCATCAAGTTGACATAAGTGCGGACACGCCCTTTGCGGTTGCCGCCCAAGGGTATGTACAGGTAATCGCGCAACCAGGTCGACAGGGAAATATGCCACCTTTGCCAGAACTCCGTGACGCTGAGCGATTGATAAGGCGAATTGAAATTCGGCGGAAACTGGAACCCCAACAGCAGCCCGATGCCGATAGCCATATCGGTGTAGCCGCTGAAATCGCAATAAATCTGCATCGCGTAACCGTATATGCCAAACAGGTTTTCCAGCCCCGAGTACACCTGCGGCGACTCAAAAATGCGCTCCACAAAATTGACGCTGATATAGTCGGAAATCACCGCTTTTTTGAACAATCCGGTACAGATTAAATATACCCCGCGTCCGAAATCCTCCCGTTTCATCACCCAGGGCCGGTGGATTTGAGGCAAAAAATCAACGGCACGCACAATCGGGCCTGCCACCATTTGCGGGAAAAAAGTGACAAAAAAGGCGTAATCCCAGATATTATCAATCGCTTTCAACTCGCCGCGGTATACATCTATGGTGTAACTCAGCGATTGAAACGTAAAAAACGAAATACCCACCGGCAGAAAAATATCAAACGGCCCTATGGACGCGCCTGAAATACCATTGATGATTTCCGCAAAATAATTGGTGTACTTGAAATATGCCAGCATCCCCAGGTTGGCAATCAGGCTCCAGACCAGCAGTATTTTTTTGGAACGCTTCGTTTCAGCCTGCTCGATCCAGCGCGCGAGGTGATAATCGACCACCACACTCGCCACCAATAGCAGGAAAAAAATGCCGCTGCTTTTATAATAAAAGAACACAGAAAAAAGCGTCGCCCAAACGATACGGGCGCGTTCATGCGGCAGTAAAGCCCTGTAAATCAGCAGAAAACCCAGAAAAAAGAAAATAAAGACGCCACTGCTGAAAATCAGCGGCGATTCCGGGTGGTAAACAAACTGATCGAGGATTTTAGAAAAATCGAACTGAAACATAGAGGGCTGTATCCAAGGGCGCGCAAAAGTATAAAAATTTACTTTATCCGTTAATAGGAATGAGGGATGAGGAATGAGGAATGAGGATTGAGGAATGACCGAGCGTGAATATCAGGGATGAGGGATGAGGATTGAGGAATGGCCGAGCGTGAATATCAGGGATGAGGATTGAGGATTGACCGAGCGTGATGTCCGACGTCACGCTCGGTCATTCCTCAATCCTCATTCCTCATTCCTTGTCCCATAAACCTACCTCGGCCCAAATAGCAAACTCCCAATCCGCACCATCGTACTACCCTCTTGCACGGCAATTTCCCAGTCGCCCGACATACCCATTGAAATTTCACGAAAATGCGGGTCATTTGGGAAAAATGTGGTTTTGATCCGTTGAAAAATCTTCATTAAGGAGCGGAATTCGTTGCGAACCAATGCTTTATCATCGGAAAAAGAAGCCATCCCCATTACCCCGCACAAACGTACATGCGTCAGTTGTTGAAACTCCTGGCTCTGCAGCAGATCCACAGCTTCCGCTTCATCCAACCCGAACTTTGTTTCTTCCTGTGCAATATGAAATTGTAACAGGCAATCGATCGTTCGATTGGTTTTGGCGGCCTGTTTGTCAATTTCAGCCAGCAGCCGAAAGCTGTCCACCGAGTGAATCATGTGAACGAAACCTGCAATCAATTTCACCTTGTTCGTTTGCAAATGACCAATTAAATGCCATTGTATGTCGTCAGGCAGCGCATCCCGTTTTTCGAGCATCTCCTGTACGCGATTTTCTCCAAAAATACGTTGTCCTGCCCGGTAGAGTTCCAGCAGGCGTTCCGGCGGCTGTGTTT
>JAYSZC010000486.1:0-4055 GCA_043738235.1 Lewinellaceae bacterium
GATAAATTCCTCGAAATAAATAGAAGGCTCCTAGTAAATAGGCAATTCCAAAAAACCAGATTACAAAATAATTATCAGGGATATGGCTTTCCAAAATTATTTGGGTATTGTAAGGTCTTACTTTATTGTTAAAAAACGTAATCAAGTCAGCCTCGCTAGCAAAAACGATCCCATAAATACTATTAGGAGAGCCATCTTTATATGAAAAAATTATGTTTCTATTGCCTGCAAGGCTTTTGGGTAATGATATTTTATTTATGTTAGTAATCGGAACTAAATAATGGACTTTCTCAGAGTAGTCTCCAAATATAGGGTTGCCTTTCTCTTTAAATTTTATCAAAGGGGTATTCTTTTTTATTACTTTTAAGTTCCCCAGTCCGTCAATCTCGAAATCAACGTCGCCCGATATGAAAATTCGATTAAAATTATGTTTTAGAATTAGACTACTATCTACTGTCTGGTTACCAAAATTTTTGGGTGCTGAATATGGGTTTTCAGTTGCGGCTATTTTTTCCTCATACTGTTTCTGATTTTCTTTCAAAGTTGCGTTTGAAATTTCAGAATTAAATCCGAGGTTAGACGCTAAACTAATCAGTCCAGCCAAACTTGTGAAAAAAGCAATTTTGGGTTCATAACCATTATCCTTTCTCATCCAAAAGAAGGAGAGAATTAAAATTATTATACCCAAAGCCAATAAAAGCGGCGACTCCATATATTTTTATTTTTATTTTTTCATCGAACTCTTGTTTCCCGCATTTTTGACTACACCCCCGTAGTCAAAAATGCGTGTATTTCGCCTATGAACGACCACCAATTCCGTCAGTTTATTGCTGAACGTCCGGCACTCCATCTCATTACGGCTTTTTCAAAACCAACCGTTCCATAACCTGCTCCTTTTTATCCGACATTTGAACAAAATAGACGCCGTTTTCCCAACCGGCCGTTTTGATTTGCATTTTGTCCGATGCCATCTGTTGCTCGTACACTAATCGCCCATCGGCGGAAAAAACGCGGATTTGCATATTATCGGAAAAGCCTGCTGTGCGTTCGATTTGGAATTGGTCCTGGGCCGGGTTTGGCGTCAATCGAATGGTACCGGGTGTTTCCGTTTCCACTGTTCCGGTAACTGGATTTTCGGCATATAACAACAAGATCCAACTGCCGCGGCTACTTAAATTTTGACCGGAAATCTGGAGATTTGAAAAACCGCCTTGCGCATTGATCGTGATTTGGCCGAATGCCTGATTGCCCAACAACTCGGTAACGAAATAGTCGCCCGGCGGCAGCGCGGAAAGAGCCAAGGACAGGGAAGGATTTACGGCAGCGGTACCGGTATTGGTCACGACTAATACGGCTTCGTCCTGGTGTATTCTGGCAAAACTGAAAACCGCAGCGCTGTTGTGGTCCAGCAGCAGCGTTTGTCCCCTGCGCAAGGCTGCCTGTTCATTTCGGATGCGGATCAGTTTTTTGTAGTGGCGAAGGATGGAAGCGGGGTTTTGGTCCATGTCTTCCACGTTGTTCGTCAGGAAGTTGCCGCCGACACTTTGCCAGGGCGTGCTATTGGAAAAACCCGCATGGCTGCCATCCGTCCATTGCATCGGGCGGCGGATGTTGAGGTGGTCGCCTGTGCCGGTCATTCCAATTTCTTCCCCGTAATACACAAACGGAATACCCGGCAGGGTCAGGTACATAGAAGCCGCCAGTTTCATTTTTTCAGCGCTTCCGCCCAGGGTACTGAATACGCGGTCGATGTCGTGATTGGTCAGAAACGTCGCGTATTGCAGCATGGGATACGAACTTTGTACCGTTTCCAACTGGTTTTCGAGGCTTTGCGGGTTTCCAGTGTTCACCGCGTCCAGAATGGCGCCGGCAAGCCCGAATTCAAAACACACATCGAGGCGATCATTTTGCACATAAGGAATGATGGACTGGGTGCTCGACCAGACTTCCCCGACGGTGAATGCCTCGGGATTTTCCGCTTTATACACATCGTTGAACTCCTCCAGCAAGGCGTAGGTCTGGCTCGTATTTTCCAGCAAAGGGCCGTCTTCGACCAAATATTTAATGGCATCGAGCCGGTAGCCGTCCACACCCTTGTCCAGCCAGAATTTCACGACATTGAACATTTCCTCTTTTACCGGCGGATGCGTGTAGTTCAAATCCGGCATGCCCTCCCAGAAAAGTCCATAATAAAAATCGCCATTTCTCGGATGCCAGGCTGTTTGCCCCAGCGGGCCCGGAGTGCCCGGGTCGTCATCGGACCAGACGTACCAGTCGCGGTATCCGTTCTGATTGGCTGCCGATTGGGTAAACCAGGGATGCTCGCTCGACGAATGGTTCATCACCAGATCGATGATCACTTTGATGCCTCGCGCATGGGCAGCCGCCAGAAATGCGTCGAAATCCTCCATGGTGCCGAAATCCGGCTCCGTTGTATAGTAGTCGGCCACGTCATAACCGTGGTAACTGGGCGATTTCATCATCGGCATCAGCCAGATACCCGTGATTCCGAGGTCGTCGTGCGTATCGGGGTTTCCATCGTTGAGGTAGTCGAGTTTTTGGGTCAAACCTTGGAAATCACCGATGCCGTTGCCGCTTTGATCATAAAAACTGCGGACAAAAAC
This sequence comes from Lewinellaceae bacterium, assembly GCA_043738235.1. Taxonomy (GTDB): domain Bacteria; phylum Bacteroidota; class Bacteroidia; order Chitinophagales; family Saprospiraceae; genus M3007. Next base: position 2,625 of record JAYSZC010000486.1, read on the forward strand.
CTCGTAAAACACAGCGTCGTTCCACCATTCCGTATCAAAATGGTATACGGCCAAAGGATGGCAGTTGTCGCAGGTATTGAAACAAAAAATCGCCGGCGCTTCCGTGCCGGAAGCGAAGTTCACTTTTCTGACGGATAATCCGTTGTCGCCCGGCTCGCTGCAACTGCCGGACAAGTTCTCCGCCAGTACCGAAGTATTTCCATTTACAAATACGTATTGATACTCGCCGTACGGCATGGTCAGTTCCAGTTCATAGGTGCCGTCGCCGTTCAGGTCCTGCATGGCCGTGGAAGCGGGATCCCAGTTTTGCGCGAAACCGGCTGCCTGCTGAAAATTACCCATCACATGAACGCCTTCGGGCGATACTGTTTGATTCGACATGTTGACGGCAAAGCGCAAGGTCGTAATACACCCGTTGAAGGGATGCGGCGGTAGCACCAGCGCAACGTTTGCAACGGTCACTTCACGGTTGTTGTTATTACCGATGGAGCAATCGGAAGGCGGGTTCTCGTCCATTCCCCAGGCATTTCCATTGATAAATTTGTATTCGTAGGTGCCCGGCGGCAGTAAAACGGTGATTTCATGGATATCATCTCCGTCCAAATCCGGCACCACCGTAGTGGCCGGATTCCAGTTACTGCCGAGTCCGGCGACCGACTGGAACGAACCGGCAATGTGCACGCCGCCCGCGGCCACCGTTTCGGCACTCATATCCACGCGAAACGTGACGGCGGACGTTTGGCTTTGCAGATGGGACAGGAAAAAAAGCAGAAAAAGTGTATTGAAAAGGTATATTTTCATGGTGATATTATTTTTTTTGTAAGATTCCACCGATTACCCTTTAAAAAAACTTTTTCAGCACATCTTTTTGCCGGTATGAGCCGATTCTTTATTGCCAATCCAATTAATTTTAAAACGATATATTGTTTCATGATTTTTTAGGTTTTAGGAAAATTGGCAAATGGAAATTTACCTTAAGAACACCATTTGTACCTTCAACTCCTTTTATTGTTAATGATAAAGTCTTACTTGGTTCAAGTATTCCGAAATGGACTCTATATAACGCATAATCTTTTCCTATTACTTCTGCAACATTTGAAAAATCAATTTTATCGGGTATTTGAAAAGTCCATAGATACCCATTCCATTTACTTCCCACTCTGTTATTTACACTTTGTTCATTAATTGTATCTGTCAATCTAAATTCTTTATCCCCTAAAGATATCATCTCTTTATTTATGTCTACCTTTAAATTTTTATTATCCTGACTGTTTCCACACCCACTAATAACTATGAGACTAATTAGTGTTATTATTGTTTTTTTCATAACGATATGCTGAAAATGATAGGGAAAGTCACGATTCATCTGGTATTTATTTGAGCCTGCAATAATAATGGTTTGTATCAAATTTCCAAATCATCCATCGGACT
>JAYSZC010000487.1:0-4050 GCA_043738235.1 Lewinellaceae bacterium
ATTGCGTGGGGCTATCTGTTGAACTGGGCGGTTAAGCGCATCAAAAACAGTGGATGTAACAAAGGCTTCTTCCTGTAGCAAAGTATCCGGATCTTCTGCCGACCAATCGGGCGTTTTTTGATAATCGAGGGCAAAACGACGGATGTTGCGCTGCGGATTGCCTTTGAAATCGTAGGCCTCCACGCTCATACGTCCCGAAGTATCGTAATGGTGCAGCACTTTTCCACGCAAACGGCGGGCCTTATCGTCGGGCTGGTTTTCGCCGTAAATGATTTTTTCGTACAGGCAATCCAGCGGTTCCGGTCCGTCACCGCCCTGTACGCGGCTTTCGAGCGGGCGATGCAGGACATCGTAAACGTACGAAAACAGGTGCCGGCGTTGATCCCAAATGCGCACAGGATTGCCTACGGCGTTGTTGAACATCCAGCGTTTGCCGGCATCCATGCTAGTCTGAAACACCCGATGGCCGAGCATATCGTATCCGTATGCCATCACCCGGCTGAAGCGGGCGTCATACACCGCTCGGGCATTGCCCTCGATGTCGAGTTCGATGCGGGTATAATGCAGTTCGTGCGCGCCGTGCTGGTCTTTGAGTTGTTCGACGGCCAGCACCGGGCGACCAAGACTGTCTAAAAACAGGCGTGAGGGTGTGTTGGCATGTCGTTCCACCCTTTTGGCAGAGCGGCGAAAACCTTTGGAAATTTGGTCGTTGTCTGTTGCTCCGATGCGTTGAGCGTACCAGTCGGTTTCAACAGCCGTATCGTTTTGGTCGAAACTGGTTTGTTGCCAGGCATCGAATTCCACGCGGCTATACGTTTTATCCGGGAAGTCGGTGCGGATGGCTCGCCCGACCGGGTCGTAAGTCAGTTGCACAAACACACCATTTTCCACTAAGATCGGTGCGGATTCATAGCCTGCGGAAGTGGAAAAATACGGTTCGTATTGCAGAATGGGATTGCCCTTGTTGTTATACACCGTGCGGCCATTGCCTATCCAGCGCATGTTCGAACCGGTATCCACGGTGGTCACGCTATGGCTGCCGTCCGGGGCAGTCAGCAGTTTTTTTGCTTCGCCCGGCTCCGCCTGGGCTTTTTTCATGGCTACTTTGCCGAGGCCGTCGCTGTATTCGCAGGTGATTTGAACGCGGTGCTTTTCCGTTTGTCCGCGTTTTTCCAACACGGCATGGTGTTCTTCCCTGGAAATGCCGGCTACTACGACGGGGTGTTGCGCGCCCGACAGTTGATAACGGTCAAAATCATAGACAAACCGTGCGGTGGCCTGTTTCAACAAATCGCGTCCATGTTGTTGTAGCACAGCGGATTCGGTTTCCGGTTGTCCGATTTCATTCCAGAATGCAGCAATAAGCGCTTCATCTTCAGGTGTTTGCCACTCCGAGAAGCCCTCCAGATTGTCTGCTTCGTCGCCTTTGCCGAGGATAGCCATCGCTTTTACCAAGCCTAGTTCATCCAACAGGACGGTACTGAGGTCGTCGTTGGGGTCGCGCATTTGTACCGGAGCGAGGACTCGGTAGTTGAAAGTATCTACCGAACTGGTGTTGCCAATCGGGTCGGTGGCTTTTTGCACAAACAGGATATGCGGATCGTATTCCACCTGCGATACCGAGCCAAAAGGATCCGTGTAAGCAATCGGCGCAAAGAACCGTGCAAAGGCCGCTTCAGGCGTTTCGGCGCCATAAATATGGTGGCTGATACCGGAGCGAATCCACCAATTGCCTTCCAACGCGACGAAACGCCCTTCCTCCATATCTGCATCTGTCACTTCAATGGGCGCGGAATTATCAGCATCCGGCTCACTTTGGAAAATGGCGTCGCGGAGGGCAGGCGTGTAAGCCAACTGGTAATTTTCATATCCCAATCCACGCCGGCCCTGCTCGCCCGGTGGCAGGGGTGATGCCAGATCTGCATCGTCCAGGAACAGGGTTCGTACCTGCTCGATCAGGCGTTTGCTTTTCCGATCTGCCGGGGGTGTTATATCCTGATAAGGGCGTGCCGTGATGGCTGCATTTTGTAAAACACCTTTAAAATCGGCGATTTTATAGAGATCGACGACACCATTGCAATCGGGCAGCAGCTCTTTTTCAAAACCGTTCAGTTCGTATGTAAGGGTTTGCCATAGTACGGGCAGCCGATAGGAATTTTCCCTGCGCTGGTTGTCAGAGGTAAAGTCGTTTTTGGTAAAAATGATGTTCGTCTGTCGTTGAGTGCGCGCGGCTTTTTCGATGCATTCCAATAATTTTGGGTCGGTTACGCCATTTATTTGTAAGGCGGATTCTTTGGGTTCACCTAATCTGCCATACACTACGGATACGGATTCCAGAATATTCCCATACTCATCTACTTCGATGTTGAGGGTATGGCCAATACGCGGGTCATCGTGACGCCGTTCATAGTTGTATGTGATAGCCTCGCTTTCTTTTGCAATAAAAACAGCATAAGCATTGTCTTGCCGGGGTTGGAGCACCTGTATTTCACAGTTGTGCGTGACTGCGCTGTACGGCGTGGCCTGCAGGCGCAGTTGTTCCGGCGTTGCGCCGTGTTCGGGCGCATCGAGCGCAAATACTTCCTGTCGGAGCGGCATACCTTTACAGGTACGGAGCGCTTCGCGCCATTCTTCGGGTCCAAATCCTTCCAGCACTTTAGCGTCCCCTGGAACATTCTCGGCCTCCATAACGGGTGCGTCGGGGAGTTGTGCCTCCAGCGGCCGGATGTTCAGCCCAGCCAGAGCAGGGTTGTTGTACCAGTATTCTTTTTCAAAATGGGTTAAAACGCGCTCGCGGTTGTCTACAAACAGCCCGGTATGGAACCAGGTTTTACTCAAAACCGGGGGTTGGTGTAGTACTTTTTTCACCCCATTGGCGGCTCCTTTTGCTTGCAGCATGCCGAATGTCTCGGTGTCTAACTGCTCCACCCGGCCGAAGCCGCGAAATTCACGTTCCACATGGTCGTAGTGACCGTGGTGGTAGGTGTACGAAGAAGCGAAGCGCAAGCCGGTGATTTTTTCCTCGATGATCGTTTTGCGTACGCACTGAACCGGGAAAGGCAGGCGGGTAATCCAGGGTTGACCGGCTAATTTATCTTTCAGGTAAAACCAGGTGGAGGACTTGTATTCCATCGTCACCTCCTTGCCCATGTTGTTGCGGTAACGCGTCATGATATGCGGCTTTTTACCGCCCATCAAATCCATATAGCGCATGGGCGTGCTGCCGTAAGCGGGCATTTCGGATGACCAGACGAGGCAAGTTGTGCCGTTACCGAGCAAGTCGGTGGCCAAGACGCGGTTGGGTTTTTCAGCGGGGAAAAACGGTTCGATTTCTTCAGCGCTGCCCCAGCGGTTGCCGCTGAGGTTGAGATAGGCTTTAAATTTGCTTTTGCCCAGATAAATCAGGTCAGTCGCGCCCGTTCCGCTGACATCCGAGAGTTGCAGGTATTCGGGGTTGAATAAATCAGGTTCTTCAAACCAGGGAGCGTTGCTCATCGTCACTTTGCGCCCGAAACGGCCATAACCGAGGTTAGGCCAGTAACAAACTTCGCCGTTGCGGATACGAACGATGTCCGGCAGCCCGTCGCCGCTCATATCGGCGAGGAAAATACGCTGTTCTTTGTCTGAAAAAACAATCGCCGGCCCCTGTTCCTCGTCGAAGGGCTGACGGGCTATTTCAGGTGTGTCGTAACCGATTTTTCCTTTGCCCGGCCACCACCAGAATGCGCCCTGATCGGAGAGTACGATCTCGGCTTTGCCGTCGCCGTTGATGTCGAATACGCGCACATTGGGGTCGCGCAGATCCACATTGGCGGTTTCCAGAAAAGAACGGAAAGGCTCCCAGGTTTCGTCATGCTCCCGAAGTTCAAAATAGCCCTGCAAACCGGGGGTATTCACTACCACCTGTTTTTCTCCATTGCCTTCCAGATCCAGTAATTGCAGCGTACCGTTTGCAATACCTGTCAGCGAGGGTTTGTTCAATACCAGTCTTGCATGTTCAAATTGCACGTTGCCGTCTTCATCCACATCGCCGAGGTTGTGCTTGTAAAA
>JAYSZC010000488.1:0-4047 GCA_043738235.1 Lewinellaceae bacterium
GCATTATAGAGCACGCCAAGGGCAACGAGCAAATGTACCCTACCACCCCGATAACAGATAACTGACAACCGATAACTTACAACCAACCAACTATCAACCTTTTAACGCACACATGCCCGGTTTTTCTCTAAAAAATTGGTTTTCAACGCTTTGCATACTGCTCGCTTTCGTTTTTCGCCTGCATGGCCAAACGGAAGCCTTTGCTGAATTGGATAGTGTGGTGGAAACGGGCAATCCTTTTATTCTACGCCTCCACCTGCCCGAGGTACTTGGCGTAACGCCCACGGAGGTCGATTTTTCTCCCTGGGACAGTATTATTTCTTCCGAAAATATTCTTTCTCAGACGGACTGGCAACACAGCGACAAGGGTTTCGATAAAACGGTCACGCTGATTGCTTTTGATGCCGATTCGATGCAGTTGCCACCGCTTCCGATACAACTGAAAGGCGGCGGACAGGCATTTACCCAACCGCTCGAACTTACCATTATCCCAACACCTTCGCCCGACGATTTGCGCGATATGGCCGACATCAAGGACATCCGGCGCGAACCGTTTAGTTGGCGGGCATTGCTCTATGCCTACCGCGAATGGCTATTGATAGCATTCGGCATACTGGCGCTGGTGCTGATTGCTTACCAGATTTATAAACAAAAATTTCGCAGCGACGCGGCTCTTTCGCGCAGCATACAACTCCCGCCGCACGAGTACGCCTGGCGGCGGCTGGAAGCGCTCGAACGCCGGAAACTGTGGCAACAGGAACAGCCCAAACTGTACTACGCCGAGCTGACGCATATCATTCGGGAGTATCTGGAAAAACGCTACCAGATACCTGCGCTGGAATCCGTATCCGATGAAATTTTACGTCAACTACACCGCACTGATTTCCCTGAAACGTTCGTTACGGATTTGCAAAAACTGCTGACAGAAGCCGATCTGGCAAAATTTGCCCAATCTACGCCGCCGGTATCTTTCCATCCCGAAGCCCTGCAAATTGCCCGCACTATTGTAAGCGAAACAATTGAAAAACAAGTAGTTGAATCAAATTCCGCGCCGTGATATTCGCCCAACCGATCTGGTTTCTATTGTTGCCATTGCTTTTCCTGCCATTGCTCCAACGCCGCAAAGGCAGCGATGCGATGGCCCGGCAGGCAGCCATGCGGCTATCGCAATCGCCGGGCGGACCGCATACCTGGCGCTCGAAAATACGACACCGCCTGCCCTGGCTGCGCTGGACGGCCTTGCTGCTGCTGATAGTAGCCATGGCCCGGCCCCAACGCAAATGGCAGGAAGAAAAAGTAAAAGCCGATGCCGTCGACATCATGCTTGCCCTGGATATTTCCCCGTCCATGCTCAGCCGCGATTTTGAACCCGACCGCCTGGCGGTAGCCAAAAGAGTGGCCATTAATTTTGTGGAAAAACGCCCCTACGACCGGCTCGGACTGGCGGCTTTTTCAGCGGAAGCGTTCACCCAATGTCCGCTCACCACCGACCGGCGCGTGATAACAACCTTTATTCAGACCTTGCAGGTGGGCCGCCTGGAAGACGGCACGGCCATTGGAATGGGCCTGGCTACCGCGATCAATCGCCTGAAAGACAGCCCGTCGCGCAGCAAATTAGTGATCCTGCTCACCGACGGCGAGAACAACGCCGGTTATATCGAACCGATGCAGGCTGCCGAAATTGCCAAATCGCTGGGCATACGCGTATACACAGTGGGCATCGGATCGGAAGGCGTCGTCATGTCGCCCGCTCAACGCAATCCCGACGGTTCTTATATTTATGCGCCGCGACAAATGGTTTTTGACACCGAATTACTGCAACAAATGGCAAGCCTGACCGGTGGAAAGTTTTATCGGGCCTACTCGGAACGCGACCTCGAAGGTATTTACGCCGAAATAGACCAATTGGAAAAAACGCAAATAGAAGTGACTACCCTGCAACGCAGCAAAGACTATTTTCACTGGTTTCTGAGCGCCGCCGTGGTGCTGTTGCTTTTGGAAATGCTGGGAAGATGGGGGCTGTTGCGATCTGTGGCCCCAAACTAGTTATCAGTTATCTGTTATCAGTTATCCGGGTTGTAGAGATTGGCTTGGTTAACAACTTTAGCCAAAGACTACAACCCAGATAACTGATAACAGATAACGGATAACAAATAATAACGAGATATGAGATTCGAATATCCCGACCATTTTTACCTGCTGGCAGCCCTGCCTGTGGGGGCGCTATTGCTGGCGGCCTACTGGGTATGGCGGCAAAAAGCACTTGCGCGGCTGGGAGAGGAGGCGTTGTTGCAACGTTTGTTGCCTTCGGTTTCGCCGTTTCGGTTCTGGTTGAAAAATGTTTTGTTCGGTGTGGGATTGATCCTGTTAGCCATCAGCTGGGCCAATCTGCAGCGCGGCGCCAAACAGCAACAGGCTACCCAGGAAAGCGCCGACATATTCATCGCGCTCGATATTTCACAAAGTATGCTGGCCAAAGATATTGCGCCCAGCCGGCTGGAGTTTGCTAAGGTTTTTGCCCGAAAACTGGTACAGGCGCTCGAAGGAGAACGGGTCGGGCTGATCTTTTTTGCCGGAGATGCCTTTGTACAAATGCCGCTTTCGACGGACTACAATTTTCTTATTCAAAGCCTGCAAAGCGCCGAACCCGACCTGATTACGGTACAAGGCACCGCCATTCCTGTTGCCATCGACCTGGCGGCAGAGTCTTTCGGCGAGGAGCCGGGCGGCGGGCGGGCGCTCATCCTGATTACAGATGGCGAAAACCACGATGAAGATGCGGTAGCGCGCGCAGAAGCCGCTTATGAAGATGGCATCGTGATTTGTACCGTGGGTGCAGGCACTTCCGATGGTGGGCCGATTCCAACAGGGAACTCCGAGTTTTCGGAATACAAACGCGATGAAAACGGCGACCTGGTGCGCACCCGGCTCAACGAACAACTTTTGCATCAACTGGCACAAGTTGGCGGCGGACGAGCGTTTAATATTAAACAAAGTGACGCGGCAGTGAATGCCATTAAACGTATGGTTGACGGGCTGGAAAAACGCGAGATCACCCTGCGCTCCTACACCGAATTTGAGTCCTATTACCAGTGGTTTCTGTTGCCGGCTTTATTGCTCTTGCTGATTGATACCTGGATTCCTTTTTACCGAAAAACATAAGTAGTTATCCGTTATTAGTTATTGGTTATCCGTGTTGATAATCAAGCATTTGCAAAGAACTTTTGTCGTACACGGATGTTGCTACTTCACACCTTGCAAACACTATACTATGCACGTTATCAAATATTTAACACACATACTCTGTCTGCTTGCCTGCGTTGCCTCCGTTACAGCACAGACCACCTATGAATCCCTTCGGGCAGGAGATCATGCCTACGACCGCAGCAATTACAGCAAAGCGGAGCCGCATTACCGGCGAGCGGCAGCCAAAGACCCGTCCAACTGGAATGCCTCCTACAACCTTGGGAATACACTTTATGAACAGGGTAAGTATGCCGACGCTGCCAAAGTTTTTGAACAAGCCATCCCCAACGCGCCCGATGCTCAGGCCAAAGCGGATGTGCTGCACAACGCCGGCAATGCCTGGCTGAAACAAAACAAATTCAAGGAAGCCATTAAGGCTTACGAAAACAGCCTGCGCCTGCGCCCCGGCGACCCCGATACCAAAATGAACCTGCAAATGGCAAAAAAGAAAAACAAGGAAGAGGAACAACGGCAGCAGCAGCAAAAACAACAGGAGCAACAGGAAAAAGAAAATCAGCCGCCGCAGGAGCAAAATCAGGAACAGCAGCAAAACCAGGAACAACAAAACCAGCAGGAAAAACAGCAGCAGCAGCAGCAGCAACAACAAAAACAGCAGCAACAGTCCCAAAAACAGCCACCCAACGAGACCCAACGAATAAAAGAGGAAGAAGCCAAACGCCTGCTGGAAACTACCATCGGACCGGAAGACCGGAAAAACGCGCTGAAATACCGCTCGGCGCAACAGAAAAAGGCGCCCCGGGCAGGTAAAAAAGACTGGTAAAAATCGGTGAGCGGCTGCGG
>JAYSZC010000489.1:0-4047 GCA_043738235.1 Lewinellaceae bacterium
CATCAAACCTTCCAAAAAGTCATTTCGGATAGCAAATGTAATGCTTCGTAACTAATTTTGTGTAAAGCGGCACCTCCGAACACTCGCTGATCGGGCACACTTTTTCATTTTTGAACAGGATTTTAATTTGTTCGTTGGTTTCGTCGTAAGCCCGGTTGCTGACGGATCCGTGGTACACGATATGATCCAGCTGTGCTGCCGGGCCATAATTTGCAGCGACTTGTTGCCGGATACTTGCAAGCCTTTCAGGTTCGAGCGGCGCGCTCAACCATTCGAGACGCAACAGGCGGCGGTTGAGCAAACCTGTCGACAAAAAAGAAAGGGTAAAGTCGGCGGCTTCCGACCAGTATTTGATAGCCGCCGCAATATCGTGGTCGTCGAGCAGGACGAAATGTTTCAGCAGTTCGGCTGTATCGGGCGTTTCGCCGGGTTTGTTGTATAAAAACCAACTCAAATGCCGGGGCGCTTCCAGTTCGACGCCTTCCAGCGCCAATTCCCGGGCGCGTTGCAGGGTGTGAATCAGCATTTGTTCGGCAGCCACGCCGGTTTTATGCAGGTACACCTGCCAGTACATCAGGCGGCGGGCAATCAGGAATTTTTCGATACTGTAAATACCTTTTTCCTCCACCACCAATTCGCCCCGGTGTACCGCCAGCATCTTGATAATGCGGTCGTAACCGATCACACCCTCGCTGACGCCGGTAAAAAAACTGTCGCGGTTGAGGTAATCCATCCGATCCATGTCCAGCTGCCCCGACACCAGCTGGTGCAGAAATTTGTGCGGATAACGATCCATGAATATTTCAATGGCCAAAGCCAGCCTGCCGTCGAAATGGCGATTCAATTCTTCCATCAGCAGCACGGACAGCTCTTCGTGGTGTTTATTGATCAGCGTATGCTCCAGCGCATGGGAAAATGGGCCGTGCCCGATATCGTGCAATAAAATAGCCACGCCTGCAGCTTCGGCTTCTTCATCACTGATGGAAACGCCTTTTGAACGAAGCACCTCAATACTTTGCTGTGTCAAATGCAAAGCGCCCAGAGCATGGTGGAATCGGGTATGCAAGGCGCCGGGATACACAAATGAAGCCAGTCCGAGTTGGCGAATACGCCGCATCCGCTGAAAATACGGGTGGTCAATCAGATCCAGGATCAGTCCGTACGGCACTGAAACAAAGCCATATACGGGATCATTGAATATCTTGGATCGTTTGCTCATTTTTCGTTATCAGTTATTTGTTATCAGTTATCGGGGGTGTTTCAGGCTGGAATGGGTAGTTGACAGGGTGTTTGGTTATCTGTTATCCGTTATCCGTTATCTGTTATCAGTTATCTGTTATCTGTTATCAGGAGTGTTTCAGGCTGGAATGGTGAAGAAGTGCCAAATTCATTTCCCCATGCCGAACCAGATAACTGATAACTGATAACGGATAACAGATAACTGATAACAGATAACAGATAACGGATAACCAAACACCCCGTCAACTACCCATTCCAGCCTGAAACACCCCCGATAACTGATAACAGATAACGGATAACTACATCACAGCTTGGGTGAGGCATTGTAAATCGTCAGGAAAATCAGCGCCAGGCGCATCGGATCGGAGACGGTTTCGTCCAGTTCATCTTCAATGGCCCAGTCGCGGGGATCTTGTCTGCGCATGGTGTATATGTAGAAACGCCCCCGGTTGGAATCCTGAACCAGCCATTCGTCGAACTGGTTGGTCCAGCGGCTTTTGAGGCTGAGCGTGACGGAATTATCGGTTACGCGCCATTCGCCGAAGTCGCCGGCCCAGGCCGTGCGCATGGTAACGACTTCTCCATCGTAGGTGCGCAATTCCCACTGGCTCGGGTCGTCTTTCCAGCGTTGTTTGATGGTGCCGCGCCGTCCGCCCAGTTCAAAGTCCCATTCCGACCAGTCTTCCCGGACATTGAGCCATCGGAGTTTCAATTCGCCATAGAGTTCTTCCTCCGGCGGTTCGTCTTCGCCGGAAACCATTTCGGGTTGTATGAATATTTCCCATTCCACAAACGAATCACTCCAGCGGCTGCTCACGCCGGAGATCGCCTGGGCAAAGAGTCCTTGGGATAGTAACAAACCTAATAGCCATGAATATCTGTACATAATTGTTATCGGTTATCAGTTATTAGTTATCGGTGGTGTTTCAGGCTGGAATAGGTAGTTGACGGGGTGTTTGGTTATCTGTTATCTGTTATCCGTTATCTGTTATCTGTTATCTGTTATTTGTTATTTGTTATCAGGTTCGGCATGCGGAAATAGTATGGAGCACTCTTTCACCATTCTAGCCTGAAACACCCCTGATAACAGATAACGGATAACGAAATTGTATGGAGCACTCTTTCACCATTCCAGCCTGAAACACCCCTGATAACTGATAACAGATAACGGATAACTAAAAAGGTAGATCATCAAAATTGCCCGTTGCCGGAGGCGCTTCCGTGTAATTCGGGAACGGATCGGCAGGAAATTGTTCGCTTCCGGCATTTTCCTGGCCCTCCCCTTCTCCCGCGCGTTCTATCCGCCAGGCATTCAGGTTGGTGAGGTATTTGCCATTCCATTCGCGCCCGCGCAAGTCGAATGATACTTTGACGCGTTCTCCTTCCTTAAAGGCGTCCAGCAGCGCGCAACGCTCCTGAACTGCCTGAAATTTAACGAGTTGCGGATAGTTGCCATCGGGAATTTCAAGAACAAATTCACGGGTCTGGAAACTGGCGGATTTCTGTTCGGTCGCGAACAAACGGTGGAGTTTCCCTTCTACTTCAAAAGCCATTGTGCGTAATATAATAAGTGAATGAGAGATGGTTTTAAGTAAAAGAGCAAATTGCAAAGGGCAAAAAGCAATGTAAACCAATGAGTTACATTGCCCTTTGCAATTTTGCCCTTTTTACTTATTTTATTTTGAACATCTGTTCGTAATAACCGGGACGGTTGGCAGACAACACGTAATTAAATTTTTTGGCTACGATGATGCGTTGCAAAGGTGCATATAAAGGTACTTCCGGCAATTCTTCGTATAACAAATGTTGCATTTGCAGGTACAATTCTTTGCGCTGTGTTTCATCCGGGGTGGTGCGAATCGCTACAATCAGGCTGTCGGCGTGCGCGTTGGCGAATGCCGTGCGGTTGTCGCCCGCCGGCGCGAGGCTGGCGGAGTGGAAACGCGAATACAACTCAATATGTCCGGGAAACAACTGCGCGCCCAGAAACGCCGATTCGAAGTTGCCGCTTTTGGTATCCGCGGTAATTTTGTTGATGTCCGTACTGATGACGTTTATTTTTACGCCTGCCTGAAGTGCCGTTTCGCGCAGACTCGTGGCCATTAATTCATTGATTTTATTGGTCGTCGGCGCCAGCAGGTCGAGCGACATTTCCACTTTCTGATTACCCAGCATTTTATCCAGTACGCCGTTTCCATCCGTGTCGGTCCAGCCGGCTTCGGCCAGCAATTGACGGGCCGCTGCAATATTCATCGCATAGGGTTTGAGGTCTTTGGCGTAGTAGGATTTAGCCGGATTGACCGGGCCTACAATGCCCTGGCCCATGCCCTGCAGCACCGTTTTCAGGGCGTAATCGTAATCCACTACCTGGGCGAGGGCGCGGCGCACCCGGGCATCCGACAGTTTCGGGCTGCGCAGATTGAATATCCATCGGGCGTACTGGATGGAACCGTTGTTGACAAAATCGTACTTTTCCGCCAGGGCGGCATTGGATTTCAACTCTATAAACTTCGCGGCATTCAGTCCGGTAACAATATCAAGATCGCCGGTTTTGAGCATGTTTTCCGCCGCTGCTTCGTCTTTCACCACTTTGTAGACCAATTTTTGCGGATAAACGGCCAATAACGGCACTTCGGCAGTCAACTGATCGCCCCACCAGTTTTCCTTTTTGAGCAAGGTGACGGCCTGGTCGTTCATCGATTCCAAACGATAGGGGCCACTGCCGGAAATAGCGCTTTTTTCATTGGCGTATTTGGGCTGGTTGAATTCCTCTACAAATGCTTTCAGGTTGTTGTCCGTGGCAGCAAG
>JAYSZC010000490.1:0-1668 GCA_043738235.1 Lewinellaceae bacterium
AACGTGACGGTGACCGACATTTGTGGCAACCTTCAAATGGATTCCGTCGTCGTGTCGATTGACAGCAGTACGATTGTCAATATCGGTCCCGACCAGGCGATTTGTGAGGGAGAAACCATTTCGCTCAGCGAAAGCGGTTTTGACCAGTATCAATGGTCGCCGGGTATTTTTGTGGATTGTAATACGTGTCCCGCAGTGACGGTGTCTCCCGACGGATCCGTTCAAATTGTTTTGCGCGCCGGTTTCGACAACGGCTGTGTCAACGGAGATACCATGTTTGTGACCGTTTATGATACGTTTAATATAGTCATCGATACGACGATCTGTTTCGGCCGCACAGTGGAATGGGCGGATTCGACTATTTCCACCGGACAAAGCCAGACGTTTCATTTCCAGTCCATACACGGATGTGATTCCACGGTACAGGTTCGGGTGTACGGCACAACAGTCGGTACTTTTAATGTTCAAGTAGATACCTCTGTTTGCCTTGGTTCCACGTTGCCTTATGGAGGATTCGACCTGATGCCCGGAGAAGAGAAAATATTTAATCTGTCGGCTGTGACCGGTTGCGACTCCACCGTTTTGGTCAGGGTAATGCCATTGGACACTTTTTCAACATCTGAAAATCAGACGATATGTGCCGGTGAAACCCTGGATATTTTTGGTATCCCGCGCAATGTCACGGGTATTTACCGAATGACTTTTGCCGCCATCCAGAACGGTTGCGATTCCACGCACACGGTTAACCTGACGGTGTTGGATCCGATTATTTTACAAATAGACGCTACGCCAACCTGTGTCAATGAAGCCACTGGTGAACTGGCATTGACGGTTTCCGGCAGCGCGCTGCCGTTTGCATACGCCTGGGATATTCCGGGCGCTCCGACCGGCTCCATCGTGCGAAATCTGGTGGCCGGCACTTACCAACTGACCGTGACGGATGCCAATGATTGTACCGTTTCAACTACCGCAACGGTGAATGCTTTTCCACCGATATTATTTGAAGTTGCCATGGATTCGGTGCGTTGTTACGGAGAAAGCAACGGCCTGATTACCATTTCCACGGGCGATACCACCTTGCTTTTTAGCCTGAATGAGGCCAATTACTCCCCCCGGCTGAACTATACCAACCTGCCTTCCGACGACTATAGCGTTTATGCCCAGGATGTGTATGGTTGTGTGGATACCCTGCCTGTTTTTGTTGCCCAGCCGCCGCAGCGCATCATCGCGTTGCCGGCAGATACCGCCATTATTCTGGGCGATTCGCTACCTATTTTGGTGCAAACTTCCGGTTTTACCCCGCTGCGTTATGCCTGGAACGACACCACGTATCTGAGTTGTAACGACTGCCCCAACCCTGTAGCGCGACCGCTGAGTTCTTATCATTACAGGTTGACGGTCGCCGATGAAAACGGTTGTTTGGCCAGCGACGATTTCCTGCTCACCGTACAGCGCATCATTCAAGCTTATGTGCCGAATATTATCCATTTGAACGCGGAACAGGACGGGAACCGGCGTTTTACACTCAATTTTGGTCCGTCTGTACAACAAATCAAACTGCTTCAGGTGTATGACCGTTGGGGCAATCTGGTGCATGAAGTACGCAATGCCTTGCCGGATGACACGTCCAATGCCTGGGAAGGCACACACGATGGTAAATTAGCCTTG
>JAYSZC010000491.1:0-4037 GCA_043738235.1 Lewinellaceae bacterium
CACGATTCACGACTCACCACTCACGATTCCAGGCCTGAAAAACCAATTCAAAAATCACAAGAGCCGCCAAACGGGATGATCTCACTTCTCACTTCTCACTTCTCACTTCTCACTTCTCACTTCTCACTTCTCACTTCTCACTTCTCACTTCTCACTTCTCACTACCGTAACCTTCCGCACCACCGTGCCCTGCGCCGTTTGTGCGGCAATCACATACACCCCGTTGGGTAATTGGCTGACATCCAGCGTAGTACGTTCAGAAGAAAGTCCGCTGAGTTGTTGAACCATCCGGCCCTGCAGGTCGAATAGGGCAACGGATTGAAGCAGATCGCCGGCAGGCATTTCTACCTGGATGATACTGTTAGCAGGTGAAGGATACACCCGAATCTGGTAGTTCGGCGCTGTTGTGGCCGCGCGTTCGCTACTATTGCCCAGCGGGATTTGGAGTTCGACGTTGGAGCCGTTGGTCAATACGCCGTCGCCCCATTGGACGGAAGAGTTGGACAGGGTGAGGTTGTAATATAAAAGGTCGTCGGGGCGGCCTACATCCACGATGTCGATAATAATAAAACTGAATTTCCCGATCACGCCATAACCGCTTACCGGATGTCCGTTGGTGCGGGTAAAAGCGCTTTCCAAACGGTCCTGGGACGGTGAAACGCTGAGTGACAGGAAGGGTGAGTTCAAGTTGATCCAGGAGTTATCGTAAAACTCCATTTTAAAAGCGGAATCGACAATATTGGAACTGAGCATGGCTTCGAAAGTCATGCCGTACAGGTTGATGACAGGGTTGAAGGGGTTGCCGAGCGAAACCTCCACTTCTACCAGGTCGCCGACAGAAGCATTAGGTGTTAGTAGTTCAAAGTAAAAAGGCAGTCCTTTTTTGATGAGTGGCGAAGCCGGAACCAGGTTGTCGGTGTGGCCGTAGTGTTGCCGGATCGGGTCGGCATCCGCTTCGGTGATATGGCCGTTGCCGTCGGCGTCGGCGTTTTTAAGATCAGTTTGTAACAGAACAAATGGATTTGACCAGTTGCTGCTCCGCTGCGCAAACCATCCGGTGGAACCTGCCGGCCTTTGTGGGCCTTCCTGACCCATGCAAAAACCGAGCGTCAGCAGGTCTTTATTGTTCACAATGCCGTCGGTATTGGCGTCACCCGGCCACACACAGTCCTGTAAACAATGTGGCGATCCGGTATCGTCGGTTTCGGTTACCTGCATTCGGATAACAGTGTTTTTACACTGGGCATTTGAAGTAAGGCAGTAATTGATTTCAAAAATATCTTCACCCGAAAAGCCTTCATCCGGGTAATAAATCAATAAATTGTTTCCACTAACCGTCTGGCCATCAATTACTTGTGTGCTGTAACCAGGATAGAATTGGCAGTTGCCGTGCGTGGGCAGGCTGCTTATTTCAAAATCAAATGTTTCGTAAGGGATCGAGTATTCCACCACAAACGGTGTTCGGCGGGGTGTTGTCAGCAGGAAGGTATCATAAACTGGATTCAGATTGCTGACGACCACATTTACTGTCGCCGTTTCGATAAAATCGGCGATGCCATTGCCCAGAGTATATTGAAAAACTGCGGCCCCGGTGAAATCGGGATCGGGGGTAAAAGTGGCATGCCCGTCGGGAGTGGTATTGCTCAGGAAGCCCCCGGTATTGGGGCTGCCCCATTGGGTTACGAACAAATTGCCCAGATCATTTTGCCGCACATTGAAAGTTACCGGCGTACCGGCCGGCGTGTAAATATAATCGTTCATCGCCATTTTATTCTGGGGCGAAGTCTGCAACACTTTCATGTCAATCGTCAGCAGGTACACCGTGTTATTCACCGTCCGGCGCAATACAAAAGGATCAGCGCCGATATAACCTGCGTCGGGCGTATACCGGAATGCGCGCCCGTTGATTACTTGTATGGTACCGTGCACAGGCGATTGTGAGGCCGCATATCCGCTATATTGAAGCGGTACCTGCGTGGGAGTGTTCTGCGGAGTAGCGACTGACAGGGTCGTATTGCCGGGTTGGCCGACCGGTCTGACTCCAACGTTTAACTGGCCGGTTTTGCAGTGCCCGGACGAATCGCAGGCGACATAGTTGATCTGTGCGACCCCGTTAAATCCTGCTTTGGGTGAAAACAGTATCTGATTCTGTGCAGTGATGCCGGCCGTGCCATGATTCTCCACTGCAATATCGGATAAGGTCAACGGCCCGTTATTACATTGGTCATTTCCCAGCACATGTACGGTAATTGGCACGCCTGTAAAAGTAGTGGCGTAATCGTTTCTAAGTGTTATCAGAGAAGGGTAAACAGCCACCCGGTAAGCCAGGTAGTGCAAGTATGGATACGTAAAGAACTGGTTCAGTTCCAGCGTAAAAGTATCGATTCCATAAAAGCCGGGGTTGGGTGTGTAATGCACGGTATACCGGTTGGGCGAACCGTTGCTTCCCGCAGCAATTAATTGAATATCGACATTGCCGTGAGTGGCAGAAGGTTCGATGGTAATAACTTGTAAATCAACACCTTCTACGGTATCTTCTACCGCGATACCTTTAGCTGTGACGAGTTCCTTATAGCCACCGACAGGCCCTTGTGCCGCTACGGAAACGGCACCGCCACAAAGGAGCAGCACCAGCCCCAACTGCGTGAAATAATGAGGTTTATTTACATGCATGTTCAGGTTGTTAAAAAAAGAGGTCAAAAATAGCTTTTTTTTGCCTAATTAGAAAGGCATGGCAGATAAAAGATTGCTGCATGTATATTTGTGTCCATGGCAGCGCTAAAAAAACAATCTGCGGGAGAAGTCCACCGCAACAAAATTTATCAGGTTCTGGAATGCTTGGATGAAAGCGAACACAAACGGCTGTCAAAGTTTCTACATTCCCCCTATTTTATTAAAACAAAGACATTAATCGGTTTGTATGACGCCTTGATGGCGCGTATACGGATCAACGAACCCGGATTCGACCGGCGGGTGGTGTGGGAGAAAATACAACCCGATACCTCGTATGATCCGATAGTCTTTCGCAAATATTGTTCCGATCTGTTAAAATGGACGGAAGTATTTATGGCTCAGGAAACCCTGATGCAAAATAACAACAAGTCTGACGCTGCTTTGCTCGAGTTTTTGGTGCGACGTAAAATAAAACCCTTGTATACCCGCGCTATCCGGGAGGCAAGAGCGCAGCTGGCGGAAAAACCTTTTCGGGGGCTCGATGATTTTTATGCCGCCTATCTCATTGAACGGCATTACTACGCTATGATGGAATTCGATGTGACGCTTGATAAACGCACCAATATTGAAGCCATTTCTCATCAACTCGACATTTTTTACTGGATTGAAAAATTGAAGTTGTTCAGCGCCCGGCTCAGTCAGCAGCGCACCAGTCCGCAACAATACGAAATGACCGGAATGCCGGAAATTATCCGCTTTTTGTCGGCTTACCCGGTAGATGAAATCCCGGAATTAGCCATTTATTACTACTCTTTTTTGACTTTATACGAGGAAGATAAGGTCGCCAATTACTACAAACTGCGCGATTTGCTGGACAAGTATGGGAAAGACATGCCCCGCCAGGAAGCCATCGAAATTATCGATTCGGCATTGCACTACTGCACGGGGAAATTTAACCGGGGACACCGCGAATTTTACCAGGAATATTTCGATGTATTTGCCTTTGCACTGGAAAAGGATATTTTTTCCAGATTTGATGAATTTGCGCCCTGGCGATACAACAATATTGTCGGCGTGGCGCTTCGGCTTGATAAATTGGCATGGGCCGAACAATTTGTAGAGGAATATAAACACCTGCTTCCGCCGGACACCCGGGAAAACACCTATAGTTTCAATTTAGCCCGGGTATATCGCTTTCAAAAGAACTACCCCAAAGCCCTTGCCCTGTTGCGCGGCGTGGAATACGAGGATATCGGCTATAACCTTATCAGTAAAATGATGCTGACGATTACCTATTTTGAACTGGATGAATTCGATGCACTCGACGCATTTATAGAGTCCTTCAAGATATTTCTGAAACGCAA
>JAYSZC010000492.1:0-4034 GCA_043738235.1 Lewinellaceae bacterium
AAATTTTAATTACTAAGTCAAATTATTTCCTGCTTTTAACCAAGTCAAAAATCGCACCAACGGCACTCGCACCGTACCCGCGACTTCGCAAAGCGCAGCAATAGCCGCCGCCCCGGCATTGCTTTGATTTTCAATGCTTTTTCAGCCATTTATCCAGCACCTTTTTGCAGAACAAATTTGGGTTGTCATAAGCAATAGGTTCATCCAAGGCCGCCCGCAATTCCTTCACGGCCGGTGTGAAATCCACGCCCAAGTCTTTGAATTTTTCCACGGCTTCAAGTGAACGCTCCACTTCAGCGCCAAATTGGCCGTCATACACGTGAGAAGGGTGCGAACATCTGCGCAAATTCTCTCGTATCAATCTTGCCTGGCTCAACACGCCTCGATAAACGCCTTTTGCGAACCGGGGTTTGTCGTCTACGTCATTGGATAAAAGGAATCGGAAGGCTTCGTCCACACCATCGCCTTCCAGTGCATTGAAAAGGTCTTCCTGCCAATCGGGCTTGCTTTTGATTTTGAGCCGTGCCTTTTCCCGAATTTGTCGGGGCTGGTTGTCGCCACTGTAAATGAAAAGGGAAGTGATGCCTTTGCTTGCGTCGCAACTGTCAATCTGGTCCAAAATTCCGAGTTGAAAGTCGTCCAACTTGCCGCTCGACCTCGGCAAAAAGGCGCCCACTTTTGAAGCAAGCGTCCCAAAAATCATCGTTGCGATCACTAAACTGTTTACGGCAAGCACGCCGGCAAGCCCCCATTTTACGATTGTCGGTGAGACGCTCATTTTCAGGTTTTCGTTCAACAACACGGCAAATGTGGCCATCAGCACCAGTGACGTAGCCACAGCGTTCGCAGGGGCGAGCAAACGAATGCCCCTGAAACTACCCTCCATGCCCAAATTCGCCCCCAACAGCATGACCAAAAAGCACAACACGAGCGTTCCTCCGCCGGCAAAACGCCCCAACGAAAGCCATGCAAAGCCGCCGCCAAAACCTATGATGCAAGCCACCAAAGCCATACACACCCAAAAAACAGCTATTGAAAAAAGTATGCCCCATGCGTAGCCTACGCCATAGTCCCCACCTGGCATTTTTTGCAAAAAAGTCAATTTAAACAAATACCCGGCGGCGAGCAGGGCCAGGAACAATAGAAAATTTCCAGAGGTTTGCATGAGTTGGAATTTATGAGAGATGTTATTATCGCAGTCGATGTCTCGCTATCCGTGTCGCGCTCGGCAAACCCCATGTTAGCGGTTCGTTGTTTATTGTCTGTCTACTATCCAGTCCATTTCTCCGTTCGGTCCTGCTACAAAACCGTCAAGCGATATGTGCAGTAGATTTTGTGCGGTACGTGTGCGCTTGGTGTTGAAAAAAAACACCAAGCGCGGCGATGGGGCGTCTGTGTGAGAGTGGCAAGAACACCAAGAAAGGCGGAAGATAATACAGGTTTTGTTTTTTCATCCATGAATTGCCTTTAACCATTCTTCTCCGGCGCATACTTCGCATACCGGAACCGGTGCCTTTTTTCGGAAAGATTTTACGTTGCCGCACTTGAGGCAGCAGTACAGCCCGGCCTCTTCCATGCGCATCGATTTTTTCATGACGGAACCGGGCGGGATTTCATTTTCAGGGGTCACCGAAAGCCCCGGTTTCACCTTTTTGGGTGGATAAAACAGCACCGATACCTGACCGGAAGTTTCGAAAAAGGCTTTCTGTATTTGCCCTAAATGCTCGACCTCTTTACCGCGTAATGCTCTGAACAAATCCTCTTTAGAAAGATTATTCTTATCAAGCTGCTCCCACCTGATAAGACCGTCGTCCACGATCATGTTCGGAGTGCCCTCCAGCAGCGTTTCCACCTTTTTATTTTTATTGATCAAATGTTCCAGCCCGATCTGAAAAAGAGCCACCACGGTAATCGCCACCACGCCATGTAAAATAGGCATGTCGGCGCCGATCATCGGATCGCCCACAGCCGAACCGAACCCGATAATGATGGCCAGTTCCAGGACTGACAATTGCCCCATGCTCCTTTTACCTAAAATCCGGAGCAGGAAGATAGTATAACCGTACATAATAAATGTCCGGAAAGCGATTTCCAGCAAAAACAACGGTGGTTCGTCGCCGATAAAAATCCGGTGAAAATCAAAAACTTTAAAATCCTCGTCCATAAGTATCAAGCCGATACCGGTTATCCGAAAGTCCCGACGCTCTCTTCTTCGGTATCATACACTTTAAATATAGTGATCAGTTGCGTTGTTCCTCCGCTTTTCACCTTTAAATTTTCGCCGCGCTTAGTGATCAGGATTATTTATTCGGCAAGAATACGAAATGGTCTCGAGAATTTAGCCCTCCAACGATTGCTTTTTGGCTTTCCTCGGTTGGATTTAAGAATGCTGGGATAAAACCCATCTTCCGGATAGGGCCTGTGATTACTGAAATTTGGTCTCGTGCTGCATGTATGCGCTTGGTGTTGAAAAAAACACCAAGCTCGGCGCTGAACAGCACTTAGTGGAAGGTAACTGCTGCCTGTGAGGATTTGACTCGGGTCACGCTTGCCGGCACAGCCGGCGCGGATAAGCAACGCGAGGCGCAGCCATCGCGCTAGCGCATCTGTTTTTGTGGTTGGTTTTTGTGGTTGTGGATAGCCTCGGCGCCAGCAGCGAACGGCGGCACTCATGCATACCGCCGCCTGCGCTGGCTTCGAGTTAGGCTTTGGCGGCGGTTGGCGGGAGTGCGGTGTTCGCTGTGTCCGGCTTGATTTATTTGATTTTATATCCCGCCGGGTTGCTTCGCCTGCTTCATTTCCTCTTATTTCAAATTCCGCCCGGCTGCCCGGTTTGGCTTTCATTTTATATTTTTATACGCCTCGCCTCGCCGCTTCGCTTTGTTTATTAAACCTCGAAAAACCACCTGCTTTGCAGGTGCCTTCTGGTCTGAAAAATTGATAGTTATTCTCAGCGCCTATTATGCCCAATGCAGTCGGCAATAATCGGAGTTAAGAAAGAGGGTATCAATTTTTCAGACCAAAAGAGAATAGGAATCTATGATTTTTCTCCAACAGCCACAACCATTTCGCAAGGGCCGATAAAGCCATTATCACCTTCAAAGTTTTGCAGTTCCCTTTCTATTTCTCCCCAAACAGATTCTTTCTCCGAGTCCGACAAACTGCTCATCATCTGATGCAAAGCGCCAAATGATTCTTTTTCAAACCGTACGCACTCTTTTGCCGAAGGAAGCATCAAAGGGGAGTCGACAAGTTCTGCTTTTACATTTTTAAATCCTGCTTGTGAAAACGCTTTTTCAATAATGCCTTCTGCACCTAAACTAAAAGGTCCGGGTTGACCTGGCAAAGGAGGCGGAAGTTTTGCTCGATTGCGAATAATGGAAACAGGAAGGGAGAAAAATTTATTTTTTTCTGGGGTTGAGTAAACAATAGCAGCCACTTTTCCACCGGGTTTAAGTACTCGCAGCATTTCCTTCAACGCTTTTTGCTGGTCGGGAAAATAAATAAGTCCAACCCTTGAAACAACGGCATCAAATGTTTCATCTTTAAGCGTAAGGTTTTCGCCATCCAATACTTTTGTCTCTAAGTTGTTTATGCCGGCTTGCTGCGCCATTTGTTTAGCGTATTCCAAAATGTTAGAGGAAATGTCAGTAGCCAAGACCAAACCCTTAGCGCCAACTTTTTTGGCGATTGTTATAGATTGTTCACCCGCACCGGCGGCAATATCAAGTACGCGGTGACCGCTGGCAATACCCGCCATCTCCAACATTTTGTTTGTTGCTTTACCCAGCCATAGATTCAGCGTAGGACTCCACCGATACCACGCTTCAGCTGCTGCTTGCCACTGGTCGCGAGTCGTGTTTTTGTATTTGATGGGGTCAAATTGCGGAGTATTTGGTTCCATGTCATTCGTTTTTAAAAAGTGAAAGTTATAGTCAGTGCAGAGTGGATATGAACGCCGGTTAAGCGGCCACGGGTTTCCTGAGTTGCTGGAAATTGAAGGTAATAAGGCTATCCAGTTCTTCTTTGTATTG
>JAYSZC010000493.1:0-4026 GCA_043738235.1 Lewinellaceae bacterium
AACCCGGGTGTCATCCTGAGCGCAGCGAAGGATCTGCCCAAGCGTGAAAGTCAATTTTGCACTTTTGCTTGGGCAGATCCTTCGCTGCGCTCAGGATGACACCCGGGTTGGGGCAATTTCGACCATATTTTGGCGATTTGGATTCGTTTTAACCCATGATTCGCATAACTAAGCGAAATGCGATCAACTCTACGCTTCGTGTCCTTTGTGAAACCACTTTGTGTCCTTTGTGGTAAAAAAACTTCGTATGGAGGTTGTAGCAAAGCCTATGTGGTAAAAAAACCATGCGCCGGCCCAAAACGCCCAAAAAATAAATTTTTTATAACCATCCGCATATTATCTGTGTTGTACTGGGCGCTGTTACTTTTACGGCCATTTAAGTATCATTCATTCCATGCCAGAGGATATTGTCATACGCGTTTTACTGCTGCCTTTGGCATTGCTGTATGGGCTGGGTATCGGCCTGCGCGATTTATTGTACCGGATCGGCGCCTTGCGCAGCGTGCGTTTTGATTTGCCGGTGATCTCCGTTGGCAACCTGTCCATAGGCGGCGCGGGAAAGTCGCCGCACATCGAGTACTTGTTGCGCTGGATGGGTCAGTATGTCGATGTGGCGGTATTGAGCCGGGGTTACGGGCGAAAAACCGCGGGTTATTATGCGGTGAATAGTTTTGATACGGCCGAGCAGGTGGGCGACGAACCGCTGCAATTCAAACGCAAATTCCCGGAAGCCGCCATCAGTGTGAGTGAAAGTCGCGTTTTGGGTGTGCCGGAATTAGTCAAAAACAACCCGGGTTCCCAATGCGTCCTGCTCGATGATGCTTTTCAGCACCTGGCCGTTACGCCCGGACTGAACATCATGCTCACTGAATTCAGCCGGCCTTTTACCCGCGACTGGCTGATCCCTTCAGGCCGGCTACGGGAGTGGCGATACGGTTATCGCCGGGCCGATATTATCATTGTCAGCAAATGCCCGGCGGATATGACGCCCCGCCAGCGCCGCGATATACTGCTGGAAATTGATCCCTATTCGCACCAGCAGGTCTTTTTTTCCCGCTACGAATACGCTCAGCCGTACCAGTTGTTCCATTCCGAAAATCTCCGGCCACTCGACT
Organism: Lewinellaceae bacterium; assembly: GCA_043738235.1. Taxonomy (GTDB): domain Bacteria; phylum Bacteroidota; class Bacteroidia; order Chitinophagales; family Saprospiraceae; genus M3007. The sequence continues at coordinate 1,116 of JAYSZC010000493.1, forward strand.
TGCAGACGGATGTGCTGTTGCTGAGCGCGATTGCCAATACCGACTACCTGCTGACGTACTTAGCCGAACAGGTCAGGTCTGTGCAGACCATGGAATTTACGGATCACCACTATTTTAAGGAAGACGACCTGAACGATCTGAAAAAGCGCTTTGACCGGATAGAGTCGAAGGACAAGATCATCGTCACGACAGAAAAAGACGCAGCGCGTCTGGAGTTACACCGCGATTATTTCTTTCAAAACAAACTGCCTGTGTATGTGCTGCCGGTCGAGGTCGTTTTTTGCGACGATGACGAAGCGGGATTTCAAAAGGCGGTCCGGGATTTTATGATGAATTTTAGAGTTTGAAGGGATTTGATTGTTGAGGGTTGAGATTGTTGAGGGTTGAGGGTGGTAACTCTATGCCACTCACGATTCACGACTCACCACTCACGACGTCAATGTTCCTCCGCCCGCCCGATAATCTTTCCCCCGTTGAATGTTTTTTGCAGTTCCTCTTCCTCTTTGCGTTCCTCTTCCGTTGGCAGGGGAATATCCATGCGCGACATATCCGGTTGTCCGGCATCTACCCAGGCGGTGTACCAGGAAGAACTGACGGCGTGGATGGCAGCGCGCATCCGGCGTTCCACCATATTGTTGAGCGCATCGGAGTAGGCTGCGGAGAAATCGCGGCAAGGCGCCAGCACAGCCCTGCCGAGGCGCATATCGGGGCACGACTGGCGGTCGGGCGGGAAGGTAATGCGCAAGGCTCGTTCAATTGTTAATACGCTGTCTACCATTGAGTTACTGGCAAAAACGATGTCCCAGAACCAGTCTGTCGAACGCTCGACGTATTCCGGTTTGCCGACAAAGTAGTCGTAACTTTCATCTGCAAACAGTTCGGGGATGCGGCTTTCCCAGAAACCGTGAATACCGTGTTGGCCGGTTTTTTGTCCGTTGTAGTTACTGGTGGTATGAAGCGGCACATGTGCATCGCCGATGTAATGGCCCATATCGGCGCACAAGCGGAGAATAAGTTTTGCATCGCGGCGGCGAAAGGCTTCCGTCAGGTTGCGCTGCATCCGTTGCAAATGCCAGGGCAATACGCCGTGTAGCGCCATCTGATCCCGGAAAAATGCCCTCTGAAAATCGCTTGCCATGCCATGCCGGTTCAGAAAGGCTGCCAGGGAATCTTTATCGAGTATTTCTTCCTCTTCATAAAGACGCGGCAGCACCTGGGAATTAAAATACTTTTTGTAAGCGGGTACATCGGCGGCAACAGGCATTTGTCTGCCAAAGAGTTGTACCGTATCGCCGGTGTTTTTCACCACCCATATTTCCGTAAAATACTGCATGGCATCCACACGCGGCCGGGGCAACTGATCGAAGGGCGGACCATAATTATCCAGGTCGATAAAATGCCTGGGGCCTTCGTGTTTGGAGGCATACCGGCGCATATCCGGATCCACCGCATGATCCGAAATGTAGTCGATATTTGGTTTGAAAAACACCATCATCTGCGGCGGCAGGGTCAGCACAGCCAGGCGGTTGATGCGTTTGTGCGCAAAAAATCCCCAGTCGGGCGTAGGGGGCGCTATCGGGTGAAAGGAACTCAGGCTGATGAGCAGCAATAAGGCTGCAAATGGAAGTATCGGTCGCAAGGCAATCATTTTTTTGAACGAAAGATAGTGAATTTAATAGACCCCCCACCTCAATTGCCGTATACTTTCCCATTTCACCCATTTAAAAAGCAGCAATCCCGGCAAACATGCCGCCGCCGACAGGGCCATTTTTATATACCAGAGAAAAGGTGTTTTTTCAACAATTACCATATTTACCAGCAAGATAAACAGCACATAACCAATGACTTGCGCAATGGAACGCATACCCGGCCTCCACCGGAAAGTGTACAGGGTAAGTCCTACCATACTCGCTGCGATGAATCCCTGCGTAGCCACTGCGGCGATGGCTGATCCGAAGGCCTGCCAATGGGGAATCAGCAAGAGGTTGAGCGCAACGTTCAGCCCGATACCGGCAACAAAAAAACGATTCATGATAGCCACCTTGCCGTGTGCCGTCAGTAGCGTACTGAAAATGTAAGTGGTGCTGACCGGCACAAAAGCCCATATCAAAACGCCCAGCGTTTCCCAGCGATAAGGGGAAGCCTGATGCGGCATCATCAGGCGCAACAGGTCTTCCCGGGCGAAACAGATCGCCATCGCCAATGCCACACTTCCGGCCCAGATGAGCCTGAAACTCAGCGACAGGAGCGGCTTCACCAGGTCCGGTTTTTTTTGCAGCCGGGCGAACATCGGCAGCAGCAGCGAAGCAAACAGATAGCCGAGCATATTGCAGGCATCGAGCACGCGATATGCGCCCGCAAACACCTCCGCGTGTGCTTTTCCGCTGAAACGCTCCAGCAAAACACCGTCGAGGCGGGTATAGGCAAACATCAGAAAAACGACCAGCGCATACGGCAAACTCCCGCGAAACAACACGATCAGGGTCGGAATGCCCGATCGCCAGTTGTCCGCCCAGGTCGGGCGCACCCGGAATTTTACCTTGCTGCGCAAAATGCCGAAAGCGATGGCCGCCGTCAGTGCCAACGGAATAGTTTGGGCCAGGGCGAAATACTCGATTCGGAGCGGCCTGCCTGCCGGGTACGTCCACAACAGCAGTCCGCAAGTGAAAAGCATCAGCAATTTATCAAGGGAAGACAACACACTGTCCGTGCGGTAATGACCCAGGCCGGACAGGTTGGAGCGCAGGAAAAAAATCATCTGCACCAGCACCTGGTTCGCCAACAGGATCAGCAGCAGCAGCAATGCGCGGCTGTCATAACGCATCGTCCAGGCCAGCATCAGGGAAATCAGGATATATGCAACACTGAGCAATATCTTGATTGCCAGCAGGTTGGGGAAATATTTCGGCAG
>JAYSZC010000494.1:0-4026 GCA_043738235.1 Lewinellaceae bacterium
TATTTTATCTGGCTTTACCTGCCGCATACGCATCGGGCCTGACCTGGAAACGGTTTGGGATTTTAAAGGGGTTCATTTTTATTTTTGTACTGTTTATCATCCTGTATCAGTTTATTCAGGCGGGTTATGAACAATTTTCTTACGATTCCGGGTGGGGCGTTTTACTTCAGGAAGTCAACTTGCCTTTTTTTGAAAAGAACAGCAACACTGCTACCCAGACCAGTGTGAACCTGTTCTGGCTGCTGGCTGCTTATGTACCCTCTCTGCTTTTGCTGGCCTCCACTTATTTTTTCATCCGGGAAAAAGAGATATAGCTATGGAATTTCAAACACAAACCGCTATATGGATGCAAATTGCCGAGCAGATAGCCACCCGCATCATGTCGGGCGAATGGGCGCCGGGCGAACGGATACCCTCCGTTCGGGAACTGGCCGCAGAGGTGCAGGTCAATCCTAATACCGTCGTGCGATCCGTCACCTTTTTACAGGAAGCAGGAATTATTATTAACCAGCGTGGCATCGGCTACTTTGTGGCGGAAGATGGCGTGGCAAAAGCCCACGAACTGCGCAAAAAGGCCTTCTCCGATGAAATGCTCCCTGTTTTTTTCCAGACGATAGACCAACTCGGTATTCAATGGGACGAACTCAAATCATGGTATCAACAGTATCAAAACAATCTGAAACAATGAAAACAGGACTTGTTATGGTTATTTCCGCCGTTGCGCTTTTTACAGGCACGATGGTATGGGGCGCTTTTAAAACAGTTCCCAGAAAAGTATATCACTACGATATGTACGACTCGAAAAACGTTCAGATGCCTGACAGCGTCAGTGCCCAGGCTTATTTTTATAACTCAGAAAAATCTGTTAATATCAGCATCTCGGCGCCCTTAAATGTCGAATTGGACAACAGTTTCAACGGTGTAGAACTTCGGGGTGATACCAGTTTGTTTAAACATCTCCTGGTTTCTATGGATAAAACACAGGAGAAGCAAGATATCAGTGTGCACCTTAAGAACGCCGGAGCAGCAGAAAACAAAGCGGTGCTGGATCTTCTGAGCCATGCAGCAATTACGATTCGTGTCGGAGTCGTTTCAGGTCGAATGGAAGGCCCTGCTTACCGCCGTTTTTCATTCTGGCGTTGTAAAAAACTAAGCACCTTGAATCCGGTCAGCGGCAAGGAGTTCCATATCCATTTGTCCGAGACGGATACCGTGTCGCTGCAAATGGATGTGGACAACCTGACCATAGACTTCCCAAAGTTGAGCGAAAAAGCCCCTGGACTGGTTCGCCTGGAAGGCAATAGCCGTCGGGTCGCCATCAACAACTTCTCCCGCGGTACGCTGGATGCCACCCGCCTGCTGACTAAGGATATTTATGTTAATAATTGCAAAGAAGCCAATATAAGGGTATACGCCGGCGATCTGGCGCGTATCCGGCAGCTGGAAAATTGTACTGTACAAGTGGAAGGGAATCCTGCCTACAAGTGGATCGACGGGGAGAAGTAACGCCGAACCCCGTTCGGCGCTACGCCGTCACCCCAACCCCTTCGTACAGCGGAAACCGAAGCATAAACTGGTTCACCGCCGCGCGAATTTTTCCGTGGAGGGCCGCATCGTCGGGGTGTGTAATCACTTCATCGATCCATTCCACGACCTGGCGGCAATCGTCTTCTTTCATACCCCGGGTGGTGATGGCTGCCGAACCGACACGGATACCGGAAGTGGTCATCGGCGGTTGCGGATCGAAGGGAATCATGTTTTTATTCACGGTAATATCGGCAGCGCCGAGGGCGTTTTCGGCCACTTTGCCATTGACGTTTTTCGACTGTAAATCCAACAGCATCAAGTGGTTATCCGTGCCGCCGGAAATGATGCGAAAGCCACGCGACTGGAATTCGTCGGCCATGGCCTGCGCGTTTCTGATCACCTGCAAGCCGTAGGTTTTAAATTCGGGTTGCAGGGCTTCTCCGAATGCAACGGCTTTGGCGGCAATGACGTGTTCGAGCGGGCCGCCCTGCATACCGGGGAATACGCCGCTGTCCAGAATACTCGACATCTGAATGGGCGCGCCTTTTTTGGTGGTGCGGCCCCAGGGGTTATCAAAATCTTTACCCATCAGAATAATGCCGCCGCGCGGGCCGCGCAGGGTTTTGTGGGTTGTGCTGGTCACGATGTGGGAGTGTGGAATCGGGTTATTGAGCAGTTGCACTGCGATAAGGCCTGCCGGGTGCGCAATATCTGCCAGCAACAGCGCTCCGACGGCATCGGCGATTTTGCGGAAACGCGCATAATCCCAGTCGCGGGCGTAAGCCGAAGCGCCGCAGATAATCAGTTTGGGGCGTTCGGCATGGGCCAGCGCCTCTACTTTATCCATGTCGATGCGGCCGGTTTCCTGTTCCACGCCGTAAAAAACCGGGCTGTACACTTTGCCAGAATAATTGACGGGCGAACCATGCGAGAGGTGACCGCCGTGCGCGAGGTTGAAGCCCAGGATTTTGTCGCCGGGTTGCAGGCAGGCGAGGAATACGGCTGCATTGGCCTGTGCGCCGGAGTGCGGCTGCACATTGGCCCAGGCCGCGCCGAACAATCTTTTGATGCGTTCGATAGCGATTAGTTCCACTTCGTCCACCACTTCGCAGCCGCCATAATAGCGGCGACCTGGATATCCTTCCGCGTATTTATTGGTGAGACAGGTGCCCATAGCATCCATCACAGCCTGACTCGTAAAGTTTTCAGAAGCAATGAGTTCTACCCCGCGGCGTTGCCGGTCGAGTTCTTTATTAATAAGGGAAAAAATAATATCGGACATGACGAGAAGGATACTGAGTGAAAAATGCAAAGGTAAAGCGAAACCCTGTTTCGACCCACGGTTTCCATATCAATCGCAAAGGAAAGAAAAGGAAGTGATCCAGTCGTGATTACCTTTGCAAAACTTTGACAATGCCGGGAGGCAACCTTGTCAACTTTCAGGTACTCATTTCGTTGTTTTACAGAAATAATTCAATATGAAACAAATATGGTTTTGGTTAGCAGCCTTTGTAGTGGGTCTGGTGGCTTGCAAATCGGGCGGCAAAATGGTTTATGCGCCCGAAAAAATTGTTCCCACAGAGAAGTCTGTTTTTTGGAAAATCAGTGGAAACGGACTAAAAAAGGCGTCGTACCTGTACGGTACCATTCACCTGATCCCCAAAGATGATTTTAAAGTACCGGTTGCAGTAGCGGAAGCGCTTGGGAAAAGCCAGCGGGTGGCTTTCGAGATTGATATGAAGGAAATGACCAATATCCGCACCCAAATGGGTCTGATCACCAAGTCATTCATGGCCGGCGGCAAAACGCTGAAGGATCTTTTGTCGCCGGAAGACTATACCCTCGTAAAATCAAAAATGGAAGAAAAAGGGCTGCCGGCCGGCATGTTCGAGCGCATGAAACCGATGTTTCTCAGCACGCTTATCTCCAATGAAGACGAAGGCAGCAGCCCATCCAGTAGCAGTATGACCTCCGTGGAAATGGAGCTGTACCGGCTCACCCGTCGCCAGAAAATGGAATCTGCCGGATTGGAAACCGCTGCGTACCAAATGTCTATTTTCGACAGTATTCCCTACGAAGCACAGGCCAAAATGCTGGTCGACGGCTTACGCAGCACCGATCAGGCGGATGAAGGCGAAAGTGAACTGGACATGATGCTCAAGTTATACCGCGATCAGGACATTACGGCCATGCAATCCATGATTTCGGATGTGCAATTCGGCATGAGTAATTATGAAGAAATATTGCTCAATAAACGCAACCGCAACTGGATACCGGTAATGAGCCGCCTGATGCGTGAAAAACCTACCATTTTCGCCGTTGGGGCGGGCCATCTGGGCGGCGCCAGCGGGGTAGTCGCCCTTTTGAGGAGGGAAGGATACCGGGTAGAAGTGGAGAGGTGAGAGGGTGAGAAGTGAGAGGGTGAGAGGCGTCCCGCTTGGCCGCTCGATAGTCTTGGCATGGGTTTTTCAGGCCTGTAATCGTGAGTGGTGAGTCGTG
>JAYSZC010000495.1:0-1660 GCA_043738235.1 Lewinellaceae bacterium
GCCCACTTCGATATAGACCGCTCCGACCAGGGCTTCCAGGGCATTGCCCAGCATGGATTTGGACAGGCGGGTCTGGTTGTAGTTGGCCAAAAACAGGTCGAGGCCCATTTTGTCGGCAATTTCATCGAGCGAGTTGCGCTTCACAATTTTGGAGCGCATTTTCGTCAGGAAACCTTCGTCGCTGTTGGGGTATTTTTTAAACAGGTATTCGCCCACGATGGTGCTGAGCACGGCATCGCCCAGAAACTCCAGCCGCTCGTTATTGGAAATAGCGTAGTCGCGGGTAGAGAAGGTGCTTTTGTGGAAAAACGCCAGTTTGAATAGTGGCAAATGCACCGGGGTAAAGCCAATCAGCTGTTTCAGCCGGCGGGCAAGTTCTTTATCAGGATGCAGATAGTAGTTGTAAAAACGTCGGATAACTCGCACAGAATCAAATTTTTGATGCTTTATATCTTCCTGAAAATAAGGGAAGCATTATGGCCTCCAAATCCGAAAGTATTACTGAGGGCAGCGTTCAACTTTCGGTCTTGGGCTTGGTTAAAAGTCAGGTTGAGGCTCGGGTTTATTTCCGGGTCGTCGGTAAAATGGTTGATAGTCGGGGGTATAAAGTTGTGTTGCATGGCTAATATGGAAGCGATGGCCTCGATAGCGCCCGCAGCGCCCAGCAGGTGGCCGGTCATACTTTTCGTGGAGGAAATATTGACTTTTTCAGCTTCCGCTCCGAATACTTTTTGAATCGCGATCAGTTCGGCCACATCTCCCAGCGGCGTGGACGTACCGTGGGTGTTGATATAACCGATGTCGCCGATAGAAAGTCCGGCTTCTGCCAATACCAGGTTCATCACATTCACCACACCGATGCCTTCCGGATGCGGGGCAGAAATGTGGTAGGCATCATTGGTCATAGCGCCGCCCGCATATTCAGCGTAGATACGGGCGCCGCGCCGAACGGCGTGTTCGTATTCTTCCAGCACCAGTGCGCCGCCGCCTTCGCCCAGTACAAACCCGTCGCGGTCTTTGTCGTAAGGCCGCGAGGCTGTTTGCGGGTCGTCGTTGCGTTCGCTCATCGCTTTCATATTATTGAAACCGCCAACGGCTGTCTTGGCAATGGTCGCTTCCGAACCGCCTGCGATAACCATATCGGCTTTGCCGAGGCGGATATAATCGGCAGCATTGATAATGGCATGGGAAGAGGACGCGCAGGCGGATACGGTGGCATAGTTGATGCCCATAAACCCGTACTGAATAGAAATCATGCCCGCTGCCATATTGATAATCATTTTGGGAATCAGGAACGGATTGTGGCGTGGCGCTCCTGTGCCCGTTATGTGTTCTTCTATTTCTCTTTCAAGGGTATGCAATCCGCCAATGCCGGAGCCCCAGATAACGCCCACCCGCTGTTTATTCAGGTTTTCCAGCACAACGCCGGAATCTTTGATCGCTTCTGCGGCGCTCACCATGGCAAACTGCGTAAACCGGTCGATGCGACGCGTTTCTTTTCTGTCAATAAAATCTTCTGGAACAAAGTTTTTGACTTCGCAGGCAAATTTCGTTTTGAAATGCGTAGTATCAAATTGGGTGATCGGAGCGGCTCCGCTCGCACCTTTTTGAAGACCTTCGAGGTAAGCGGGAACGTTATTTCCGATAGGTGTGATAGCGC
>JAYSZC010000496.1:0-10741 GCA_043738235.1 Lewinellaceae bacterium
CGTTATGTCGGACATCACGCTCGGCATTCCTCATCCCTCATCCCTCATTCCTGTCACTTCTCTCACCATCTTATAAGGGCGCTCGCCCAAGTGAATCCACTGCCGAATGCGGCCAGGCACACCAGATCGCCTTCCTTTATTTTCCCGGCTTCCCAGGCTTCACACAGCGCGATGGGTACGGATGCTGCCGTGGTATTGCCGTATTTCTGGATATTGTTCCACACCTGGTCGTCGCGCAGACGGAGCGTTTTTTGCACAAACTGGCTGATGCGCAGGTTAGCCTGGTGCGGGATCAGCATGTCGATATCGGAGGCTTGCAGGCCTAGTTCCTGCAAGGCTTCGTGGATGACTTCCGGGAATTTGTGTACCGCCATTTTGAACACAAACTGGCCTTCCATGATGGGGTAGTAATTGCCGTCGGCGATCATTTTGGGCGTGATAAAAATTTCGCCGTATGTATCCGGCGGCGGATAACCGAAGTCGACCTCTTCCTCCATGTGTTTTTTGTGGTATCCGCCGTGCGCGCCCGGGTTGATAAAGGACAGTTTTTCGGCGTAAGTACCGTTGGAGTGCAATTTGGTGGTCAGGATACCGCGGTTCGGGTCTTCGCTGGGTTGCAGGATAACAGCGCCGGCGCCATCGCCGAAAATGACCGTCACGTTGCGGCCACGGGTACTGAAGTCCAGCCCCATCGAGTGCATTTCGGAACCGACCACCAGCACATTTTTGTACATGCCGGTTTTTACAAACTGGTCGGCAATACTGAGCGCATACACGAATCCGCTACATTGGTTGCGGATATCGACAGCGCCCACTTCCTGTTTGGTGATGCCCAGTTCGCGTTGCAGCAGCACGCCGCAGCCGGGGAAATAATAGTCTGGACTCAGGGTAGCAAAAACGATAAAATCGATCTCTTCCGGCTGAATGCCGGCGCGTTCGCAGGCAATACGCGCCGCCGCTGTTGCCATGGTGGTGGTGGTTTCTTCATGCTTTTTGCCATACCGGCGCTCCCGGATGCCTGTGCGCTCCTGTATCCACTCATCGGTGGTGTCCATGACCTTAATCAGGTCGTCGTTGGTGACAATGCGTTCCGGGACGTAGTAGCCGATGCCGGCAATTTTGCTGCGATTCATGTGAGAGCGTCGTAAAATGTTGAGAATTTGAATTTCAGAATTTATGCAAAACAGGGCTTGTAAAAACCAACAATGGGAAGGCAAAGTTGACAAAAATTTACCAAAAAGTTTGTTTTACAAGGCTATTGCTGTTGCGCTGCAATCTGAAAACTTGGGGAAAGTCCGCGAAAACTGCTTTGGCACGGATTTTTTTCCGTTTTTTGCAGAAAATTTCGAGTTTGAATCTCTCTTATGGTTTTTGAAATACTGCTTACTTTTTTTCTGGTTGCATTAAATGGTTTTTTTGTAGCAGCTGAATTCGCCATTGTAAAAGTGCGGTATTCACAAATTGAACTGCGCGCGCAAAAAGGCAACAGGCTGGCCGGTATTGCCAAGGGCATCCTGACGCACATGGACGCTTACCTGTCTGCCACTCAATTGGGTATTACCCTGGCGAGTCTTGGATTGGGTTGGATCGGCGAGCCGGTGGTATCAAAAATACTGATTGCTTCGTTTCATGGCCTGGGGCTGGAAGTGTCGGATGAGATGTCGCACAAAATTGCCCTGCCCGTTGCATTTGCCATTATCACAGTCTTACACATCGTTTTTGGCGAACTGGCGCCCAAATCCATTGCTATCCGTAAACCGGAACAAACCACCTTAGCCGTTTCGATACCCATGCGGGTGTTTTTCTTGCTGTTCCGCCCGTTTATCTGGGTACTCAACGGGTTTTCCAATTTCATTTTGCGATTGATCGGTATTGTACCCGTAGACGAACTCGAAGCGCACAGCGCCGACGAATTGCGGCTGTTGGTGAAACAAAGCCAGAAAAGCGGCGCTATCAAAGACGACAACTACCAGATTATCCAGAATGCCTTCGATTTTTCGGAGCTGACCGCCCAACAGGTGATGGTGCCGCGCAAGAATATTTTTGCACTAGACCTCGAAACCTCAAAAGATGAAATCCTCCGGAAGGTGATCGAAAACGGCTATTCCCGTATTCCGGTGTACGAAGGCGATATCGACAATGTGCTGGGAATCGTTTTTGCCAAAGATATTTTGCAGGCGAATATTCAGAACCCCGACTGGCAACTGAAAGAGCTCCTGCGTCCGGTGCAATATGTGTACAACTCGGCAAAATTGAACCGCGTCCTGAAGGATTTTCAAACCAAACACATCCACCTCGGCCTGGTCATCGACGAGTACGGCGGTACGGAAGGTATGATTTCTATGGAAGACATCCTGGAAGAATTAGTCGGCGAAATCCAGGACGAACACGACGACGAAACAGCGCCGGTCACTAAAAACGAAGACGGCTCTTTCACGATTTCAGGAATCGCTCCGCTGCATGATGTGAATAATTTCCTACCGGTTCCCTTTCCGGAAAACAGACAATACAATACTTTCAACGGCCTGGTACTCAACCGTTTGGGACGTATCCCACCAGGCAATGAGACCTTTATTTTTGAAAAATACGAGGTGACCGTAGTGGCCCGGAAACAGAATATTCTGACGCAGCTGAAGGTGCGGCTGATAGAGGAGGATGAGGAGACGTGAGAGGGTGAGAACATCCCGTTTGGCTGGGGTTATGGTTTTGGGATGGGTGTTTCAGGCCTGTAATCGTGAGTTGTGAGTCGTGAGTCGTGAGTGGCATGTCGTTAGAAGTAGATTGAGTTCGTTCTCCTAACGGTATGCCACTCACGACTCACGATTCACAACTCACGTTTCACTTGACTTACTTCCCTACGCGCTGCATTGCCTCCCGTACCAATGCCTCATCTGCCAGATGCGGCACCGTTACTTTCAGGTCCGGATATTGCTCCATCGTGCGTTGCAAGGTGCTCAGTGCGTGCGGATTGCGCGCCCAGGCGCGTCGGCTGATACCATTGTTGACGTCCCAGAAAAGCATGGAATGCAGGCGCCGGCCGGCTGCTTCCGAGCCGTCGAGCACCATGCCGAAACCGCCGTTGATGACCTCGCCCCAACCTACGCCGCCGCCATTGTGCAGGCTCACCCAGGTAGCGCCCCGAAAGGCATCTCCAATAACATTCTGTACTGCCATATCTGCCGTGAATCGGGAGCCGTCGTAAATATTAGCTGTTTCCCTGTACGGGGAATCGGTGCCGCTGACATCGTGGTGGTCGCGCCCTAGCACGACCGGCCCGGCCAGTTCGCCCCGGGCAATGGCTTCGTTGATGGCTTGTGCAATGCGCATACGGCCTTCCGAATCAGCATATAAAATCCTTGACTTGGAGCCTACAACGGGGATTTGTTGTTTGGCTTTTTGAATCCAGATCAGGTTGTCGTTCAACTGGCCGCGGACTTCTTCAGGGGCTTCCCGGAGCATTTGTTCCAGAATTTCACCCGCAATGCGATCCGTTTTATCCAGGTCTTCCTGCAACCCCGAGCAGCAAACCCAGCGGAAAGGCCCGAAACCATAGTCGAAACAAAGCGGCCCCATGATGTCTTCCACGTAGGACGGGTATCGGAATCCCGACTCCGACCCGGTGGCCTGGAAAACGTCGGCGCCTGCATCGCCCGCTTCTTTTAAAAAGGCATTGCCGTAATCCCAGAAATAAAATCCGCCGCGTTCGTGCAGGGTATTAACTGCTGCTACATGGCGGCGCAGCGTGGCCTTCACTTCGTCAAGGAATTTTGCCTTGTCTTTGTTCAGCAATGCTTTTGCCTCTTCAAAGGAGTAACCAGCCGGGCAATACCCCAGGTCGTTGATGTTGTGACAACTCGTCTGGTCGCTGCCGAGTTCTATTTTGATGTTGTCGCGCACGAAACGCTCCCAGAGGTCGACGATATTGCCGTGGTAGACCAGCGCAACGGCGATTCTGTTGCGGCGGCATTCTTCCATACGAATAATCAGATCGTCCAGATCGGCGTACACATTTTCCCGAAGCACATAGCCGTCGGCCACGCGTTGATCCACGGCATCGCCGTCTATTTCCGCGATCACGCCCACAGCGCCGGTAATGACGGCAGCGCCGGCCTGTGCGCCCGACATGCCGCCGAGTCCGCTGGTGACGAACACCACGCCGCGCAGGTCGTCGGTGCCGATGCCCATTTTACGCCCGGCATTCAACAGCGTAATCGTGGTGCCGTGTACGATGCCCTGCGGCCCGATGTACATGTAGGAACCGGCAGTCATCTGGCCGTATTGGGTCACGCCGAGGGCATTGTATTTGTTCCAGTCCTCTTTTTTGGAATAATTGGGAATCATCATGCCGTTGGTCACCACCACGCGGGGCGCTTCCGGGTGACTGGGGAAAAGGCCCATCGGGTGGCCGGAATACATCACAAGCGTCTGGTTTTCCGTCATTTCCGACAGGTACTGCATGGTGAGCAGGTATTGCGCCCAGTTCTGAAATACCGCGCCGTTGCCGCCGTAGGTGATGAGTTCGTGCGGGTGTTTGGCCACTTTGGGATCGAGGTTGTTCTGGATCATCAGCATGATCGCTGCGGCCTGCTGCGAGCGATGCGGGTATTCCGCTATCGGTCGCGCATACATGGCATATTCAGGCCGGAAACGGTGCATGTAAATGCGTCCGTAGCGCTCCAGTTCGTCGGAAAATTCTGCCGCCAGTTCGCGGTGCCAGTCCGGCGGGAAATAACGCAGGGCATTCTGCACCGCCAGTACTTTTTCCTTTTCCGTCAAAACGCCCTCGATCACGCGGCGTGGCGCATGGCTCACGCCGGGGTCAAGTGGTTTGGGCGCCGGCAGCGTGGCGGGAATGCCGGTGGTGATGTGTTGTTGGAAGGTGGTTAGGGAGGACATATCTTTTCGGCGATTACTTTGATGAAGTGCATTTGAAACAACAGCAAAAGTACTTCAAGCGTAACCAATTCAAAAATGCCATATCTGTGACTTTTCTCAGCGCCTGATGTAGCTATTGGGGAATGCCCTATCACAGTCCATTGTAAAGGCTGGTATATGAGAATAAATCCTATGTCAAATCATAAAACAAATGGTATAAACGAAATACCTTTTCATTGCTACAAATATGACTGGATTGAAAACTTAAACTCCAGCCGATGCAATACTGGTTTGATAAATGAACGCATTCTGGAGAGGGGTTAAACGCTTGAACTTTTTGATTTAATATACTGACGATTGATGTTGGAGTTCCACTAACGATAAAACTTAACATTGCACCCTCATTGTCAGTTTCAGCGTAAGCCAGGTCAATGAATTTTTCCAGGCCGTCATGTTGGTACACTCCATCTTTTATCCGACCATGCACATAACGAGTTTCAGCATGAGTTAAATTTTTGCATTCGATTACAAAATTGTGCTGGTGATGGCCGCTATGAATCTCCAAATCAGTCCGTTGTTCCAACGTGGCAGTATTCGCCTGATTTTCTGCGGCGAGGTAAATAATTTTATTATTAAAGTAACTTGAAATGATAGGGCTGTTGAAGCGGAAGTCGCGTACAACTTCATTGCGGATCTTATTTTCTTTCAATTCACTGATGCCCGGAATTCTATGTATCCTAGGATATGCATCCACAATTGCAGCCAGATAGAGTTGCTCAATCAAGGTTTGAACGTCTGGAAATTTAACCACAAACGGATGCCTGGGGATGCTTTGATAAAACAGGTTCATACAGTCGTTTGGGTCTCCTGAATCATGATTTTCACTTCTTCATTAGCATCTTCAATTGCCTGCCGAATTGTCCAATCTTTGAAAAAATTACTTTTTATCAAGAAAAAACGCTCGGAAGTGTAAACACGGGTCGGCAGTTCATTCAAGCGGTTCGAGCCGAAAGCATCCTCGAGTTGCGCTTGTTTGATAGCATGGAAAATGGCTTCGTCTTCCATGCTGCTCTTTTTTAGTGCCGGAATGTTTGACCCATTTTCTACGATTTTAAAACAGACAAAAGCACCGAATTGGCGCGAAATCTTGTACTCGCAACAAAGTGTCAAATGCTCGGCAAGCATCAACTCAAAAACCGACTTGAACTTCTGGGCGTATGCCGCCAAGTCTTGCTCATTGGCATGTGCATCTTTTCGATGCACATGGATGTCGTAAAACTCCCGGACGGTTTCTTTTTCGAAGTCCAAAAGCCCATATAAGTCAAAAACCAGTTCGTCAATTTGTGTTTGTAGAGCTTCGGTTTGTCCGCCGAAAGGGTCTTTTTTGCGGCGTTCCATTTCGAGAACAGCCTCGGTGAGTTGCAGAAAACGAGGATCGTTTTCATGTAATTCAGGAAAAGGAATAGATTCGATTTCTTTGGTACGAAGTTTAGTACGCTTCATATCGCCTTTTCCCCATTGAGTAGCAATTAAATAGGAAAAATAACCAATAAAAGAAGAGTTTAATATTCCGACAAAAGGGGCCAGGTTGACAATAGGCTTTTTGTCTTTTTTAAAAAAAATGCCGAATGCTTCGATGGTAAACACTTGATTGCCATTAATTCTAACACAACGAAGTCTAAGCTTGTCTTCGGGTTTGGGACGGACCGCTACTAAAATTCTGTTTCCTTCAAATAGTGTTGATTCTGGCCTTCTACGAAGTGTTTGATTCCAATTGAACAAATCCAAAGGCTCTTTTAAGTGATAGGTATCAAAATCTGTTGATTTAATCATGGGGCGAAGATCTGGTTCGCCAATCATTTCCATATCAACTTTTGCTTCGAACCCTACTTTACATCTGACGTTAATACCAGTATCCCATTCGCACATTTTTTGTCGAATCAACTCCAGGTCATCCCAATCTCCGTTAACCAAAACCTTCCATGTCAAATCATTTTCAAATAATACACTTTGTGGCACGATACGAACATCTCGCTGTGTAAAATGAACCAGATTTAAGTGCTTAGATAAGGCTGTAAGTCGTGGGGCAACATATTTGATTTTGTTGCTGACGATATTATTTTTTGAGTATACAAGAAACGCTGCTGGCTCGGTGGCGCCGACCTCAATTTTTTTCCCTTTTACAGTACCAATTGGCTTCTTCTTAAAAAGAATTGGGTTTAAATGCGAGAGTTCAAAAAAACTAACCAGCCTATATTTTTCTAAAAAACTCCGCCGAAACAATTCGGCTTTTTCATTGAGAAAATTAGAATTGTTGACTATTAGTCCAACAATTGCATTGGGCTCCAACCATTTTGACACTACAAAAATAAATGCCTGTGAACGTTGGAAGGCTGACACACTCTGATATTCAGGTTTTTTACCAGCAATCCCTTTCCCACCTATCGCCAAACGTTCTTTTACATGCTCCGGATCATCGTCTTCAGGCACACTCCCCCAAGGCGGATTACCTACAATGCATTCAAACATTCTACCTTCAAACAAGTGATCATCGGTCAGTGTGTTACCATGCAACAAATTATTTCCAATCAAATTGGGCAAAATCGGGGCGTTATCCTCAATTTGTTTGCGAATAAACCCGGAATCAAGATCTTCCAAAAGCGCGAGGTAAAGGCTGAATGCCGCGATTCGTAAAGCCTGGGCATCATTGTCAATTCCGAAAATTTGATTTACAAGGATATTTTTCTTTGCATCAAAATCAAGTGGAACATTTTTGGCGTGTACGATTTTTCGGAAACTTTCCACTAAAAATGCCCCCGATCCGCAAGCAGGGTCCATCACGGAAACATCCTGATTGGCGATCAAGATGGGTGAGAGTGTTTCCTCCAGCATAAACCGCACAATAAATTGTGGCGTATAATAAATGCCTTTGCCATGTTTTTTTGAGCCAATTAAAAATGCTTCATAAACATGGCTGATGAGTTGAATCGGGATATGCTGAAATTCGTATGGAAATAACGTTCCCTGCCCGCTACGGTAGTCTGAATTGAAAAATCGGTGCAAGTATTTTATTTGCTCCCCCGAAAAATCGGTTTGAGAAAGTGGCTCATTCTTGAAAATATCACCATTTATCCTGCTTACAGAGTGGAATGCCCGCAGTAAATCGGTTGCTTGCCCACTTCTTAAAACTCTCAACACATACCCTGACGGGTAAATACCCCTGTCTTCCAAATACTTGAGGAAAAGGCATCGCAAAATCAATAAATCAGCGACAGATTCTGAACCGTTTCCTGCACTCAAGTCCAGCCGAAGCGCGATAAGGTTCAACAGCAAGTCTTTATCTACCTCCTGTTCCTTGTTTCGTTTGATTTTTTCCCTGACGAACTCAAAAAAATAGCCGGCATTAATTTGTTTACGAGAAAGCCATTGTAGCGTTTTTGGGTCAACCTCGGTGTTGATACCAGTCTCAAACGATTCGATCCTACCCCGAAAAGGGTCGGAATCATTGGGCTTTACTTTTGGGTTGATGACAAACGCTTTCTTTTCGGAGACTAAAACAAACGCACTCGCACTATTTGTATTCCAGATTTTGCGATGTGATTCATATACTTTTTTATCAAAATCTGGGGATTGTGGAGCATAAACGAATTCAACTTCCGTTTTTTGATTTTGATTGATTTCAACGGTGTAAACAAATCTTCCGGCTTCTTCTCCTGTTGGAGAAAACCCTAGTTTCCTTAAAAACTGAGTGAAGCCAGATTCTTTAACTTCCGTCATAACTTCCAATTTTAAAACTATTTGATAGTTTTGTTTGCAAATGTAGAAGTATTTTTGTTTTAAAAAACATTTTTCTGTTTTAAAAAGCCTCTTTAAGGATGTAAGGCTTTATGCATGGGAGTAGGGCAAAACAACCACTACTTATCCCGCAATTCCCGCCGCAGTATTTTACCCACGTTGGTTTTCGGCAAATCCGTGCGGAACTGTATCTTTTTGGGCACTTTATAAGCCGTCAGGTTGGCGCGGCAATGCTCGATCACTTCCGCTTCTGTCAGGGACGGGTCTTTTTTGACAATAAAAACCTGTACCACTTCGCCGGATTTTTCATCTGGCAAACCCAGCGCTGCCGATTCCAGTACTTTCGGGTGCATGGCCAGCACGTCTTCAATTTCATTCGGATAAACATTGAAGCCGGAAACCAGAATCATGTCTTTTTTGCGGTCGACAATCTGGAAAAAACCGTCGGGATGCATAAAACCCATATCGCCGGTGCAAAGCCAACCGTCTTTAACCGTTTCGGCAGTAGATTCGGGGCGTTGCCAGTAGCCTTTCATCACCTGCGGACCTTTGGCCTGTATCTCTCCCACGTGATCGGCGCCGGGCGGAAGCACTTTGTCTTGTTCGTCTACAATGCGGAGATCGGTAGAAGGCACCGGCATACCAATGGTGCCCAGGCGCATGGTGTCGTCGACCGGGTTGACCGTGAGTACGGGGCTGCTTTCCGTCATACCGTATCCCTCGGTCAGGCTACAACCTGTCACCTGCTGCCAGCGCTCCGCAACGGCGCGTTGAACGGCCATGCCGCCGCCGACGCTGGCTTTCAGGCTGCTGAAATCCAAAGAACTGAAATCCGGATGGTTGAGCAATCCATTGAACAAAGTGTTGACGCCGGTCACGATATTCGGGTTGTGCGTCCGCCATTCCTTGATGAGGGCCGGTAAATCGCGGGCATTGACAATCAGGATATTGCAGCCGCCGCAGCTCATAAAGGCCAGGCAATTGACGGTAAAAGCAAAAATATGGTAAAGCGGCAGGGGGCACAGCGCAATGACCTCCCGCTCTTGCAGTACAGGCGACAACCAGGCTTTGATTTGCAGCATATTGGCCACAATATTCCGGTTGGTGAGCATGGCGCCTTTTGAAACGCCTGTGGTTCCGCCGGTGTATTGCAGCGCGATGGTATCATCAGGGCCGGTCTGGAATGGTTTGAGGGTGAATTTGCGCCCTTGTTTCAAAGCATCTGTAAAACAAACGGTATTGGACAGGCTGAACTTCGGCACCATTTTTTTGATGCGCCGCACCACGAAATTGACCACGGCTCCTTTCAGCCCGAGCATTTCACCGATGCTGGTGAGAATGACAGTTTTGATTTCAGTCTCTCCGATAATCTGCTGCAGGTTAGCGGCGAAGTTTTCGGCAATTACAATCGCTTTTGCGCCGGAGTCCGTGAACTGGTGCTTCATTTCCCGCGGCGTGTACAAAGGGTTGGTATTGACCAATATCAAGCCCGCCCGCAATGCACCAAACAGCGCAATCGGATACTGCAACATATTCGGCATCATCAAGGCAATACGGTCGCCGGGTTCGAGTCCACGCGAATGCAGGTATGCGCCAAAGGTTTTGCTAAGTTCGTCCACTTGACCAAACGTGAGGGTTTTACCCATAAAAACGAATGCAGGCAAGTCTCTGTAATTTTTAAAACACTCCTCCAGCATGTCGAGGAGGCGCGGGTATTGATTGGGTTCGATATTAACCGGTACACCGGCGGGGTAAATTTGTAGCCAGGGCTTTTCCATAATAGTTATCCGTTATTAGTTATTCGTTATCAGTGTCGTGAGTTGTGAGTCGTGAGTATACAATCACTCACAGTGACCTTTACCCACTCACGACTCACGATTCACAAATATCTTGATATTCCACCATTCTTACGGGAAAAATCACGTGTGTTATATTTTCAGCGCAGCCGTGCCACCATAATGCCCGTTTGACCGCGCTGGCTGATGACGTACGCCGACAGCGGTTGTTTGGCGATGATGACCCTGCGGGAAAGCGAGGACGCATGCATCAGGTGAATACGGCCGTTTATTTT
>JAYSZC010000497.1:0-4021 GCA_043738235.1 Lewinellaceae bacterium
TAAGGGGCGCGGAGGTATCCACTACGCTAATCGTTTGAGCGCAGGAGGCTGCATTATTGCAGTTATCCGTGGCGGTCCAGTTGCGAACGATCATGCCGCCACAAACGCCCATGCCGCTGAGGTTGTCTGTAAAAACCGGCGTCACACCGGAAGACGTACAGGCATCCGTCGCTGTGGCCTGACCGGTGAGGTTCAGGTTGTTTTGCTGGCCCAGTGGTACGGTAACGGCGCCCGGGCAAAAACTGAACACCGGAGCCGACTGATCCGTCACGGTAATGAACTGGATACAGGTGGCTGTATTTCCACCCGGGTCTACAGCGCTCCAGCTACGCTGGATAATGCCGGAACAAGCACTGAAGGTTGGCGGATTGTCGATATAGGTCGGGGTGACCGGCCCGGAACAATTGTCCGTTGCCATTGCCTGACCCGTGAAGCCCAGGTTATTTTGTTGTCCGCAATCGACGGTGGGCGTATTCGCAGGACAAGTGATCTGCGGGGCAGAATTATCCGTCACAGAAATGGCCTGCACACAAGTAGCCGTGTTAATACAATTATCGGAAGCCGTCCATCGACGAAGGATAATACCGTTGCATCCCGTTAGCCCGCTGAAATCGTCGATAAAAACAGGCGCCACCGAACCGGCGCAGACATCGACGGCTGTGGCCTGGCCGGTAAGACCAAGGTTGGTGTGCTGTCCGAACGGAACCGTTATAGCCGCCGGACAAGTGGTCATAGTCGGGGGCGTCAGATCAGTTACCGTGATCGTTTGGGTACAAGACGCCATTTTACCCGTGTTGTCCCGCACCGTCCAGGTACGGAAAAACAGGCGGGTGCAAACATTGCCGCCCATTTCATCGATATACAGCATCTCCGGTATGGGGTCACAATCATCCATGGAAATGGCGTGTCCCGACATGGCAGGCGCGGGCGCCTGATTGCAACCTTCGAGGCTTATAGGTGGCGGACAAGTTATTACAGGCGTGCTCAGGTCGCCGACGGTAACGGTAATATTGCCGACTGCCGTTTGGCCGATCTTGTCCGTAATGGTATAAGTGGCGGCATAAACACCGGGTACATTTGTGGCAATCAGCACGTTGGTATTCCCTGCAACGGAGATTAAAATTCCGTTCGTTCCGTTGACGGTGGTCACCCGGATACCTTCGCCTGTATCGTTGGCGAGCACATTCAGGGTACCCTGGCTGCCGCAAGACAGGGAAACGGCATCCGGGGTGGCGAGGGGTGGCGCAGGCAAAGGATCGTCTCCTTTATCGCGCAGCAAGAGGTACAGTCCGCCTCCGACGATCGGCACGCCCACACCCGGAATCCACCAGGGAAATTTGCGTGGTACCGCCGCCACCGGAATGGGGAAGCTGTGTTTCCATTGCGGGTTGGCCATGGAAATACCGGACAGGTTGAATTGACTTGCCAGCCCGGCTGCCAGTTTTTTTAAAGGAATGGCTGCCAGTAAGTGTTGCAGCGGATTGGAAGCAGCGCAGTAAGTTTTGTACCAATGGGTGCTTTGCCAGGATTTTAGCTTGCGCCATTTTACAAGATACGCCGGATCGTCGAACTGAAGGGATTCCACGCTGTACCGAACATGGCTGTTCATTTTTACCACCACCTGGTTTATCAGCGATTGCCGGACGCCCGCTTGCAGGGTATTTCCGGCAGCGGAATGCAGCAGCCCAAGCAGTTCCAGCAAGGGCGGCAATGCAGCTGGGTTTTCGGGCGCTGCGGTACTTATTGCATGGTCTAAGTATTTTTCCCATTTATCGGCAGCGGCGGCTTGTAGCGTCGAAGGGTTGTTTTGCAGGTAAAGTTGAATTGGCAGGATGGTATGTACGGCCCCCGGTTGTGCCGGGTCGATTTGTCCGATGAGCCTGGGAAGCATGTCGGCGGGATTCAGGCCCGGCCCGGCCGGGCTTTCTTTAAACTGCTCGGCCGGGTGATCCTGCTGCGGTGGAATTAATTTGGCATGGGCGCCCACCAGTTCGATACCGGACCAAATATCTTCGGAAGATTGCTCCACCTGTTTTTTTGTTTCGGGTGGAAAGGACGTTTGTTCGCCGTTCAGGGTTTGTTCCGCTTCTTCCCTGAATTGAGCGTTAAAAACGGATTTATTGTAGCTGCGCCCTTCCAATCGCGCCGTATATGCCCACAAAGCCTGTTGCACCATTTCCTGCCGGCGTTCCGAAGTACGCCCCCAGCGTGCGGGTTGAATTTTGCCCTCGCCGGCCAATACATCGTATGCCTGTTCGGCTGCGTAGGCAGCATACAACAGTATCCGGGCAGCCTGTCGCGGGTAACGGTTAAAAGGGATGGTATAAAAAAACGGATCATTGCTTCCCGGATACGTGAGTGCCGGCGGATCGGCCACCGGGGCGCCGGGCATTTGCACAAAATGCAGACCGGCCGGCCGGCCGGGTACGGGCAATGGCGCGCCATCTGCCCAACTGACCCATTGCGACACATCGGCCATCGCTTCGCCGGCGGGTACCGGCGGATGCTGCGCATTGGTGCAATAACCCGTCAGATAAATGCTGGCAGATCCGAACGGCGCTACCGTTACAGGATATGTTTGCAGAATGACGTAGCCCTGATAATCCTTGTCAGAAGGAACAAAACAATCGCCTACCGTCGTCTGAATAGCGCCGGGCGTAGGGTTGTAAATGCTGAGCCGGATCACTTCTCCCGTGGTACGGCCGGTACCTTGTGCAAAATACCGGAGCTGCGACCCCCGTATGCCATTCTGGGCTTCCAGGAAAACGCCGCAAAACAGACAGGTCAGCAAATACAAAAACCGGAACTTCAGCCGTATTTTTTTTGTGGGGTTACATCGCAGGTATACAGCCTTCATATAATTTTAATTTTTGTGGAAAGCCATTCAAATAATTTGGTTCTGAAATCAAAATTATCACATAAAATTTTATAAAAACAAGAAATAGTTTATAAATAATTGGAGATTTCGGGCTTTTCCGCCGAAGTGGTACGGTCTTATTGAAATTGCTAAATAAAAATGCATTATACCCTCGGTGTTATAAATGGGGTTAAAACCCCTAATTGGCCTTCGTTGACTAACCACCGGCTGAAGCCGATGGTTATTGAAAAAAGCCGCTCGATGTTGATTGACCAAAAACGCTATTTCAATAACTCCTGGCTTCAGCCGGGAGTAAGCACACATACCTCACTACGGGGTTTTAACCCCTCTTCATGCCGGTTTATTTAGAAACTTCAATAAGATCCACACGGCGGATATCAAGCATAGCATTGATCCGCACCGCTTAGTATTTATCGTAATCTTGCCGTCTTTTATATGAATTGCACCCGGACAGTGGTTATTTTGCCGCCGTTCACATGTCTTACGATCCCGCACTATCTGTGTACACGTAACTTATCCGATTCCATGAAAAAAATTCGCCCCTTATATGAGCAGCACGGAGCGGAAGGCTACTACCGCGAATTTGCCGACACGTATGAAAATCCGCATTTCCCGGAGATAAAAACGCTGCTGGAACGCAACCTGTACCGTTTCGACTGTTCGACAGTGCTCGATTTTGCAGCAGGCGGCGGCGAAGTAACCCGGGTTTTACAGGGCATGGGCATACAGGACATCACCGGCTGCGACCCGTTTACCTTTGCCTTATTTGAAAAAAATACCGCGTGCACCTGCCTGCGTTTGTCTTTTATGGATGTCATCAAAAACGGCCTGCCGGCGCGTTATTCCACTATTATCAGTTCGTTTGCGCTGCATCTTTGCCCGGTCAAAGATTTGTTTTCCCTGAGTTGGCAATTGCTCGAAGCCGCGCCGCTGCTGGTAGTGCTCACACCGCACAAACGCCCGGAACTGGAAAAATTAGAAGGTATTGAACTGGTTTGGGAAGATGTTGTCAGTACGGAGCGCGGCAAAAAAGTGCGGTTGAAAGCGTTTAAAGGAATGAGGAATGAGGAATGAGGAATGAGGAATGAGGAATGAGGAATGAGGAATGAGGAATGAGGAATGAGGAATGAGGAATGAGGAATG
>JAYSZC010000498.1:0-1656 GCA_043738235.1 Lewinellaceae bacterium
GACGCCAACAACAGACGGTGGAATGAGTGCATGAGGGCGATAACATGAATGACGCCGTTGTTGGCGGGACGCCAACAACGGCGTTCGAAAATCAGATTACGTACAACAAATGAGATGGACTTTTATAAGATTATGGTGGATGTCGTTCTACGTCTTCAATCATAGACCTGATATTGTCTGCAACGATAACCGATAACTTCCAGGTTAGTTATCTGGAAGAACTTATCCCCTTTTATCCTGTTTGTATGCCATTAAGAACCGGGTTAAAATCAGTTTGACTTATTTTTATACAAATGCTTGAGTATCAGGCCAGATAACTAATAACTGATAACCAATAACTATTTATTTGATCGACATGCAAGCAACGCATAAAATGAAAGTAGAAGTCTGGAGCGATATTATGTGCCCGTTCTGCTATATCGGCAAACGGAATTACGAATCGGCGCTGGGGCAATTTGCCGACCGCGACCACATCGAAATTGTCTGGAAAAGTTTTCAGTTGGATCCCTCCATTCCTGAAAAAATGGAGGAAGAAAACGTGTACCGCTACCTGGCTCAGCGCAAGGGAATCAGTTACGAACAATCCGTGCAAATGCACCAGGGGGTGGTACAGACCGCCAAAAATGCAGGTTTGGAATACAATTTTGATAAGGCCGTCGTCGCCAATTCGTTCAAGGCGCACCGCATGATCCAACTGGCAAAAACAAAAGGCCTGGGCGACCAGGCCGAAGAACGGCTGTTCTACGCCTATTTCACGGAAGGCAAAAACTTTGGAAACCCTGAAGTGTTGACGGCATTGGGAAAAGAGATCGGCCTGACGGAAACTGAAGTACAGGAAGCCCTGACCGACGAAACCTACGCGCAAAAAGTAAAAGAAGACATTCGGGAAGCCGGAAGCCTGGGCGTAAACGGCGTTCCGTTCTTTGTGTTCGACCGCAAATACGCGATATCCGGCGCGCAGCCGCCCGCTGCTTTTTTGCAGGCTTTGCAGCAATCTTTTGCCGAATGGCAAAAAGACAACCTCGTTGTGTCCGTGCAGTAAAACCCTGAGTATGTACGCCTGATGGAAATTGTGATTGAATTGGAATTGGAACTTGGTATCGCCTTACCTCAACATGAGACATCCCGAATTTATGTAATGATTCCATCCGCCCGTAGACCCGCTAGGAAGAATCATTGCATAAATTTGGAATGTCTCATGTTTGTGCTATTTCTCCTTCCCCGAAAATAATCCGGATCCTTTGGGTACATCTCCCCTACCCAAAACACATTTCCCAAAACGATCCGATGAAAGTAATGCTCACCATTGCGCTGCTATGGCACTGCGCGTTCATATACAGCCAGGAATTTCCTACGGGCC
The DNA here is from genome assembly GCA_043738235.1 of Lewinellaceae bacterium. Classification (GTDB taxonomy): domain Bacteria; phylum Bacteroidota; class Bacteroidia; order Chitinophagales; family Saprospiraceae; genus M3007. The sequence continues at coordinate 1,361 of JAYSZC010000498.1, forward strand.
TCATTTTTGAAGATGAAACCTATGAGGCCCAGCCCCGCCAAAGTGCGGAAGACGGCAGCAAAGCCGATTTGCCGGCACAGGTGGACCTCACGCCTTACTGCCCCGAAGTGCGCCACCAGGGTTATATTTTTTCCTGTGTGGGTTGGGCTGCAGGTTACGGCGCCATGTCAATTCAGCGCGCGGTGATGAACCAGTGTACCGACAAAGAAGTGATTACGCGCAACGCCCATTCGGCGCTTTTCCTGTACAACCAGATCAAAATGGAGGACTGCAACCAGGGTTCCCGCATTTCGGAT
>JAYSZC010000499.1:0-10717 GCA_043738235.1 Lewinellaceae bacterium
CCCTTTGCTATTTGTTTAAACCTCCGGCCAATTCCTGCAGGCGATACGTCCCGATAACCCGGCGGATTTTGTTGGCCCATTCCGGGTCGCGCGCATATCCGGGTTCATCTTCCCAACTCTTTTTTCCTTTTTTGGGTGAAAGGCCGGCTAAAAAACATTCACTGTCGCCGGAGGGACAACGCAGGGCATCGGCAAACCACCTGCGACTGCGCAGAAATGCAGCAAAATCACGAACGGCTTCACCCGGATCCGCATATTGCCGGAATGCAGTCATTTTACCTTCATGCCACATCAAAAATTTTTCTCCTTTCCAGACATTGGTCGCTTTCATGCCAAACGGGTTTTTGGTCTTCTGGTATAAATAGCTGCTGAATCCGGCTGATTCAAGAATAGCCAGCCCGATAAAAACGCTTGCAGGAACTCCTTCATTTTGTTCCAATGCCATCGCTTCCCGCATAAACGCTTCCACCGTTGCTACCGGCGTGCCAAATGAATCGGACACGACGCCTGCGATTGATTTAAGAGAGGGAGAAAGTGGATTCTGGGCATGGAGCACATTTAAAGTCAGGCAGTATGCGATTAAAATAAACGAAACTGAAGTTCTCATAGTTGGATGGATTGTTTTGACTTTAAAGGCAATATTACGCCGGATTCCTAATAAGTAACAAACATCATGCCTCTGTGGAATAAAAAAGCCACGCCGCAAGGCGTGGCTGATGGTCATGGGGCATGGAGTTTACTAGCCAGAACAAGCGTAACATCAGGTTTACATGAGGCGGAGCTGCAATCCGTTACAGGTCAATGATAGAGGTGAAATGAAGCATACCTCCTGACTTGATGCAACTCCTTACGCTTGGATTATTGGCTTTCATTTGGCACTGTGTTATACAGAGTATTCTTAAAACTACCTTTACTTCCAATAGTATCTATCTTTGATATATCGTAATCAAGTTATTTTCGGTATCAATTTTTACAACTGCCTTATCGAAGGTTCCCATTTGATATCCGGTCACTGCGGTGCGGTGTAATTCGTCATCTTTTGCCGTATTGTTGTATTCAATGGCAAATACTTCAGCCGTTTTTAATCTTAAACGAGCCTTTTCGAGGTACTGAATGGAGGGTGTAAAGGCTGAAAGGCCGTTAGGCGCCCCTGACAAAACGGTCAGCTTGTGGTCTACTTCCATTTGCAACCAAATCACATCACCGGTCAGTTGCAGATTGATCTTTCCGGGTTCGTTGTTATTGATGGTGTCAATAATAATGATAACGTCTGCCTGCGTGGCACTCTGCTCGATGGTGATAAAATAAGGGTCGATTACTTGAAGCGTGCTATAGGTGTTTCTTACAATAGCCATAGCATGGAAGTTTTATGGTGCAAATCTACTGTTATAGCCCTCCTCAAACAAGGGCCGGGGCGAAAATTCTAATACTAATCTATCCTTTTTTTGATAACTCAAATACTTATTCTAATTTTGCAATTATCTAATAGTCAGTTATTTAATAAATTTTTTTAACAAAATGGACAAGGATTCAAAAATGAAAGGCGCGAACATCCTTCTCAGCCTTTATCGTTTAATCAGATCATTGACTCCAACGCAGAAACGCAATTTTAAAAAATACACCCTGTTTTGGTCAAAAGAACACGATCAGAAGTATATCCACTTGTTTGACCACATCCACCATTTCATTACCACCTCAAGGGATGTGTCTGAATTGCCGGCTGATCTGTCGGATAATAATAAATTTGGTTCGAACGCTTCTTTAAATGCTTTGGCCAAGTACCTGTTTGAAAAAATCATGGAGAGCATCCGGAGTACCCCCGGAACCATACCACCCCGTCACAACAGGCTGTTCCAGGCATTCCATGATATTCACTTCCTTTTTTACCAGGAGCTGTATGTTGAATGTTATAAAGTCATACGAGAAGCAAAACGACTGGCTTATGAAATGGATCGCCCGGTATATCTCCTTGAATTACAGATATGGGAAGCAAGGATTACCAACAGACTGGGCAATGTGCCCTGGAAGCTGACAGAAATGCAGGAAGAATTGCAATACACGCTGGATAATATCCGGGAAACCTATACCACTTTTTTGCAGTCCCAAAAATTATTTGTGGCTGCTAAAAAAATTGTGACTGAAGCGCCTCCCGATATACATCATATCATGGATGCTATTCGTGTAAAACAAAATGATACCTTAGACGGGCTTTCTCCCCGCTTGCATTACTGGAGACTGGTGGAAATGCAAAACTATTTTGAATTACAATCTGCCATCGACCGGAAAAGCGAACAGAAAGATTCCGTACAGGCAAGTTTATCAAATGCCTTGTATTATTTAAAAAAGAACCTGGCTTTTATTTCAGAGGAAGGAAAATTTTTAATAGAAGAAGAACCGGTTATTTATGTCAGCGCTTTGGAAAACTATCTGGCGATGTGTCTTCAACTAAAAGACGAAGAAGGTATCAAACAACTGGAATCCTCGTTTGTGGAAGACAAGAATAAAAAAGAAGAGATACACCGGTACAGAAGTATTAGTTATTTCAGATTGCTCTCTTTGATCCGTTTTAATCAATTTAGTGAGGCCTGTACCTATATTAAAGATCAAGAACTGGAAGAAAATCTTCAAAAACGTCAACATCTGATCAGCGACAATCGGATGAGCGCTATTCGGTACTGCTGCGTGCAGGCTTATTTTTTAAATACCAACTTTCAAATTGCCCTGGAATGGATCCAACTTATTCTCGACAAACCCCGTCACCAATCGCTACCCATTACATTTCAGATCAGTGAAATACTACATATCATTTGTCTGATCGAAATAGATATTAAGCACATTGGCGTAACATTGATCGAAAACCTTATACGCAGATACCGGCGCAATGAACCGAAAAACAAATTCATGCACGACCTGCTCATGGCTTTGAGATATGCCGCCATGCCCCAACAGGGAGCTGTTGTCAAGACAACCGTCAAGCATCGGGCCAAACTGGATACACATTTTGAAAAAAATAAAGCCCTGTTTATATACGGTCCAGTACTTGCGTGGCTCGATAACCGTATCACCGGGAAATCATTGTCGGAAGAAATTATCAAGTACAACCTTTAAAAATCTCCCCACATTGCGCGCACCAAAATTAGGGCCAGTATCAGCCCGATCAGGACTGACAGGATAAATAACGCCATTTTGCCTCCATCGCTCCGGGTTGGCGTAGCCGTTTCAATGACGGCTTCCTGCAAAATTTCACGCGCCCGTGCCGAATCAACCGGACGCACGTGCAAACGCGCGACAATTTGCAAATGCGGCAAAACGGTTTGAGAAATAGTATTCGCCAGAAAACAGTGTATCCCTTCCGAGCGGAGCCGCGCAGCAGCCATTTCAGCCTCTAAAGGAGAATAGAATTTGGCCACTACCTCCCCTTCTTCGGCCCATAGCGGGTGGTCGTTTCCATCAAAATCAAAATCATCGAGAATATCATCGGATTTCATAACAGCTTCAAACATCGGACTTTTCACAGAGTTTGCAAAATCTCCTTATTTATGCGTCGCCAAACACAATTTATCTTTCACCACCCACCTTGTTATGACATCATTTTCTTTTTTATTTAAATCAAAAGCGCGTTTTATCACCCTCTGCCTCACGCTGCTGGTATCCATCCTGCTGCCCGCCCAGGAAAAGCCCAAGTGGGATGTCAGCAAACCCGCCGGCATGGCTTACAAAGACGTGGAATTCAGCACTGCCGAAGGCAGCTGGATGAGCCTGGATGTATCGCCCGATGGCGCCACTATTGTTTTTGATATGCTGGGCGATATTTATACACTCCCCATAGCAGGCGGTACGGCCACTTGTATCCGATCGGGTATTGCATGGGAAGTACAGCCGCGCTTTTCGCCCGACGGCAAAAAAATCCTGTTTACTTCTGATGCCGGCGGCGGTGACAATATCTGGATGATGAACAGCAACGGCACGACTGCCAAACAGATCACCAAAGAAAGTTTCCGGCTGCTGAACAATGCCGTGTGGCTGGACAATCAGTACATCGTCGCCCGCAAGCACTTCACCAATACCCGTTCGCTGGGAGCCGGCGAACTCTGGATGTATCACAGCGCCGGCGGTGAAGGAGTGCAGCTTACCAAACGGAAAAACGACCAGCAGGATGTCAATGAACCTTCCGCCAGTCGCGATGGGCGCTATATTTATTTCAGCGAGGACATGTACGGCGGCGGCGTTTTTCAATACAATAAAAACCCCAACACCCAGATTTTTGCCATCCGTCGCTATGACCGTCAGGAAGACAAGGTGGAAACCGTAACCGGAGGCTCCGGGGGCGCTTGCCGTCCGCAGGTATCGGGCGACGGAAAGCGGCTCGCTTTCGTACGCCGCGACTATACCAAAACGGTTTTGTGTATCCGTAACCTGGAAACGGGCCTGGAATACCCCGTGTACGACGCTTTGGACAAAGACCAGCAGGAAGCCTGGACGACTTTCGGGTGTTACCCGGGTTTTGCATGGATGCCGGATGGTAAAGCCGTCGTCATTTGGGCAGGAGGAAAAATCAGGAAGATCGCGCTGCCTGAAATGGCTTCTTTGGCATCCGGTTCCAAAGCTGTAGTGAGCGATATTCCATTTTCCTGCACCGTAAAAGCCAAAGTCGCTGAAACCCTGCGTTTTGAAAACAAGGCTTTTGAACCGGACTTTGCCGCCCACGCCATTCGCAATGCCGTAACCAGCCCCGATGACAAAACACTGCTTTTTAATGCCGCCGGTCGTTTGTATAAAAAAATGCTGCCGGACGGGCATGCAAACCTGTTGTTCCCCACTGGTAGCGGCTTGCGGGAAGACGATGTGCAGGCAGAGCCGGCCTTTTCACCCGATGGCCGTTCCATCGTTTTTGTTATCTGGAACGACGAAAAAAAGGGCGATCTGCTGATCTGGCAACAGACCGGAAAAGATGCCACTGTTTTGCGTAGTCTCATCACTGCGCCGGGTATTTACCGAACGCCTTCTTTTTCGCCGGATGGAAAACAGGTTGTGTTCAGGATGCAAAACGGCGACGACGAAATGGGGCCTGCCATGACCGAAAAACCGGGGATTTATATCGTGGGTACAGATGGCAAAAACCTGCGTTTTATCGCAGAAGGCGGCGAATACCCCCGTTTCTCTGCGGACGGAAAACGCATTTATGTGAACACCGGCGGCGCATTGTTCGGCGCATTGGACAAATCGTTGAAATCATACGACCTGAACGGAAAAGACGAACGCGTCCACTTTAAAGGCAAATACGCCAATCAATGGTCGCCCTCTCCCGATGGCAAATGGTTGGCTTTCAGCGAATTGCATAAAACATACATCTGCGCGTTGCCGCCTGCCGGCAAAACGGTGGACCTTGCAGCCGATACCAAAGCAGTACCGGTCGCACAAGTCAGCCGCGATGCGGGTTATAACCTGCACTGGAGCGGCGACTCCAAAAAACTCCACTACACGCTCGGCGACGAGTACTTTACCATCAATTTGGACAAACGTTTTGCATTTGTAGAAGGTGCGCCGGATACCTTGCCGCCATTAGACACCGCCGGTCTGAAAATAGGCCTGACGCTACAAAGCGATGTACCGGAGGGCGCCCTCGTTTTTGAAAACGCCCGGATTATCACGATGGAAAACGACCGGGTCATTGAAAACGGCGTATTGGTGGTGGAGCATAATAAAATCACTTTTGTCGGCTCACAAACAGAGTACCAGGCGGCGCGTTTTCGGGTCAACAACCCCAAAATCATCGATTGTAGCGGCAAAACCATCATGCCGGGTATGCTGGACGTACACGCGCACCCCGGTAATTTTCGTTTCGGTCTGAACCCGCAAAAACAATGGGAGTACTACGCCCAACTCGCTTATGGCGTCACTACCCAACACGACCCATCCGTCAACTCCGAAATGGCGTTCAGCAACGCCGAAATGCTCAAAACAGGGCGCATGACCGGGCCGAGGTTGTTTTCCACCGGCACGATTCTATACGGCGCCGACGGCGATTTTAAAGCACCCATCAATTCGCTGGAAGACGCGCGTTCTGCGCTGCGCCGCACCAAAGCCTGGGGCGCTTTATCCGTAAAAAGTTACAACCAACCGCGCCGGGATCAACGCCAGCAGGTCATCGCCGCCGCCCGGGAGCTGGGTATGCTCGTGGTACCGGAAGGCGGTTCATTTTTTCACCACAACCTGACGGAAGTGGTAGACGGCCATAGTTCTGTCGAGCACAACCTGCCCGTCGCGCCGCTGTACTCTGACGTGGTCAGTTTATGGAGCAAAACGGGAACGCACAACACCCCTACCCTGATCGTCAACTACGGCAGCCTAACCGGCGAATACTACTGGTACCAGAATACAGAAGTGTGGAAAAAAGAACCGCTGCTCAGGTTTACGCCAAAACATATCCTCGACGAGCGCAGCCGCCACCGCACCATGGCGCCGGAAGAAGAATACCGGAACGGGCATATTCTCGTCAGCCAATCCTGCAAAAAACTCCAGGACGCCGGCGTCAATATCAACCTCGGCGCGCATGGCCAACTCAACGGGCTCGGCGCACACTGGGAACTCTGGATGTTGCAGCAAGGCGGCATGAGCAACCTGCAGGCGCTGAAATGCGCTACCATCAACGGGGCCATACACCTCGGCATGGACAAAGAAATCGGCTCGCTCAAAGCAGGTAAACTCGCCGACCTGATTGTGCTGAACCAAAACCCGCTGGATGATATAAAGAATTCAGAATCCATCCGTTACGTCATGGTAAATGGCCGGCTGTTTGATGCGGCCACGCTCAACGAAATCGGTAATTACGATAAAAAACGGAATAAATTCTGGTTTGAAATGCCCGGCAGCCAGACCAGCGGCGCAGGTATGAGCCATAGCTGCCAGGAGGCGAGGTGTGTTTGCGGACATTGAGGTGTTTAGTGTTTGGTGTTTAGTGTTTGGGGGTGGTAACTTTTGGCCAAGCCCAAACACTAAACACCAAAAACACGTTTACTTCACCGAAAACCGGTATACCGTCGTCGTTTTATACACTTCTCCCGGCCGCAACACCGTACTTGGAAAAGCCGGTTGATTCGGCGAATCCGGGTAATGCTGCGTTTCCAGGCAAAGCCCGGAGCGGCGCTGATACGCCACGCCGCCTTTTCCGATGACTTTTCCATCCAAAAAATTGCCGGAATAAAACTGGATGGCCGGTTCGGTCGTCAATACTTCCATCAGACGACCTGTGGTTGGTTCGTACAGCGTAGCAATCAGCTGAGCCATACCGGTATGCGTTTTATTGAACACCCAACAGTGGTCATAACCCAGTCCATATTTGATCTGAATATCAGCGGCATCGTCGATCCGCGCGCCTATTTTTGTGGGTTGTGTAAAATCGAATACGGTGCCTTTCACCGGGCGCAATTCACCTGTCGGGATCAAAGTACTGTCTACCGGTAAAAATGCATCGGCATTCAGCATCAATTCATGATCAAGAATATCGCCTTTGCCACCGTTTGCGAGGTTGAAATACGCGTGGTTGGTCAGGTTCACCACCGTTGGTTTATCCGTAGTGGCTGAATAGTGTATGCTCAGTGCATTTTCTTTCAACAGGGTGTATATCACCTCTACGGATAGTTCGCCGGGATAACCCTCTTCTCCGTCTTTTGAGACGTACGTGAGCTTAAGCGCGGGCGTTTCGCCTTCCACGGCTGTGGCTGTCCAGAGTACTTTATCAAAACCGACGATGCCCCCGTGCAGGTGGTTCCCGATATTGTTCGTTGCTAACGAATACGTTGCGCTATCGAGCGTGAATTTTCCTTTAGCAATTCGATTGCCGTACCTGCCGATCAGCGCTCCAAAAAAAGGGGTGCCGCGCAGGTAGCCGGCAAGTGAATCACAGCCCAGTGTAATGTCCTCGTATTTGCCCGTTTTATCCGGGGCCGTCCAGGAAGTAATGGCGCCGCCGAAGTTGGTAATTTGTACCGTCATACCCTGTGCATTCCGCAAGGTGTACAAGTCGGCAGCCCGGCCATCGGGCAAAGCGCCAAAAGTGCTTTTTTCAATCATTGGTTTCGGGGCCGGGGCCGTTTGTTTGCAACAGTATAGCCCAAGCACTCCGAAGAAGGCAATGCAGCGGACCAGGTTAATTTTTTTCATGGCTGATGTAGATTTTCAATTTTTATCCGGTGAAACTAACCATAACATAAACGACGATTCCAATAACAAGCAGAGAAACCAGGATATCCCAGATATTGTAACTGCTGCGATTGTCTGCTCTTTGCTGCTTGCTGAGCGTTCCAAAAGTAAGCCCCTCTACCTGTGCGGCAGAAGGTGCAGGCGTCAGTAAACTGGCAACTACACATACTGTGATGGAAAACAGGAAGAACCAGGCAGCAAATGTGAGGAAGTTCATTTTGGCAAAAGCGAAGAGCATACCATCGGGGTCCAGCGAGTGACGGTTCAACTCCAGAATAAGCCTAAATGCTGCCACCGTTAAACCGGCGATCAGCGTAGCCATGGCGCCTTGTGAATTGATACGTTTGGAGAAAATACCCAACAGGAAAACAGCAGTTATCGGCGGTGCGATATACGACTGCACGGATTGCAGGTATTCATATAACACGCCGGAAATGTTTTGCATAATCGGTATCCATGCAATGCCCAGCACCACTACGATGGCGGTCGCTATACGTCCGACATTCACTAATTTTTTCTCCGGAGTGTCGGGATACAGTTTTCTATAAACGTCCACCGTAAATAGCGTGGAACAAGAATTGAATACCGAAGCCAAAGAACTCATCAGCGCCGCCAGCAAACCGGCAGCAACCAAGCCCCTTAATCCAGAAGGCATTTTCTCCATCAACAAGGTGGCAAAAGCCTGATCTGGCGAATCCCAATTCAGTTCGCCCCTGTTTTTTAAAGCCAATGCCACTACGCCTGGTATGAGGAACAGAAAAACGGGCAGCAGTTTGAGCAGCGCCCCAAAAATGGTACCGCGCCGACCCTGGGTAATATTTTGCGCTGCCAGGGCACGTTGCACAATGTACTGGTCGGTACACCAGTACCAGATACCTACAATCGTACTGGTAATAACTAAAGAGGGCCAGGGGAATTCAGGGTCATCCGCAGGTCGCCACATGTTTAGGTAACCGGGTTCCAGCGAACTTCTCATACCGTCCCAGCCGCCTACTGCATTCAGACCGACAAAGGTCAGGGTGCCTGCACCGATGACCAGCACGACGGTTTGCATCGCCTCGGTATATACAACCGCCCGCATCCCTCCAAGCACAGTGTAAGCGCCTGTAAGTACAACGGTAAGCAAGGCGCCAAACCAGAAATCAATATGCAACAGCGAAGCAATGACAATACCGCCGGCATAAACCGTCACCGACACCTTGGTGAGCACATACGCCAGCAAGGAAAAAACAGTCAGAAACCAGCGTGTTTTGGAGTTAAAACGGCGTTCCAAAAATTCCGGCATAGTAAATACGCCGCTGCGCAGGTAGAAAGGCAGGAAAATCCAGCCCAAAGCCAGTACCAGCCAGGCATGTAACTCGTAAATGAGCATTGGAATTTTGCCGCCTGCGCCCGCTCCGGCTAATCCTACTACGTGTTCGGAGCCGATATTGGAAGCAAAAATGGATGCGCCTACCACAAACCAGCCGATGTTGCGGCCTGCCAGAAAGTAGTCCTCCGTGTTGTTCTGTTTTTGCCGGATTACCCAGAGCGCTATCCCCATTAAGAGGAGAAAGTACACGCCGATGACGATCCAGTCGAGTGTGTCAAATCCTTGCATTGTTTTTAAGATTGTTGTTGGTTAATGTTTGTGTTTTAATATCCCTCTTGCCCGTAATAGGCGCCCTGGCCGTGTTTTCTGAAATAATGTTTATCTATCAGGGTTTCTTTGATGGCGGCTGTTGCCGGGTTGATTTGCAGGGTCAGGTAAGCCATTTTAGCCAGTTCCTCTAATACGCTGGCATTATAAACAGCCTTGGCAGCATCCTTTCCCCAGGTAAAAGGGCCGTGACACGCCACCAGCACCATTTCCACTTCTTCGGGCGAAAGGTTGTGTTTTTTGAACACATTTAATATCTGATTCCCTGTTTCATGTTCATAATCCCCCAAAATCATTTCATCGGACATCACTTCCGTGACCGGAACGGAAGCTACTAAGTGATCGGCATGGGTGGTGCCCAGGTTGGGAATCGCCCGCATGGCTTGCGCCCAGGCCACTGCGTAAGTGGAATGAGTATGGCAGACGCCGCCGATATTTTCAAAATGCCGGTACAGCAACGTATGCGTTTTAGTATCGGAGGAAGGGCGTTTGCTTCCTTCTACAACTTTGTTATCCAAATCCACCAGCACCATATCTTCCGGCTTCAGTTCCGAATACGGCACCCCGCTGGGTTTAATAGCCACCATACCCGCAGCACGATCAATGGCCGAGACATTGCCAAAAGTGTAAATGGCTAATTTTTGGTGGAGTATTTCCATGTTAGCCTCGTAAGCCGCTTCTTTTAATGACTTGTATTTGCCCATTATTTAGTTATCAGTTATTGGTTATCAGTTATCCGTGTTGATATCCGGGCAAGGCTGGGGTTGTGTCAAAAGTCAAATGTTTGAAAACCTGGCCAAAGAATACCAAATAAAGTTTTGGCCGGGTGCTAAATTTGACAACTTTTTGAAAGTTGTCAAATTTTCACATTCCATT
>JAYSZC010000500.1:0-4015 GCA_043738235.1 Lewinellaceae bacterium
GCCCTCAGATGCTTCGCCTACGGCTCTGCATGACACATCTGTTTGGCATTACCTGTAAAAAAGCCATTAAGAATCAACAATTTTGATGCGTTTGCCCTGGGGAGGTACCCGCGGATTTTTACCTTCCAACGTAGTTGATATATACGATGTAAAAACCGGCCAGTGGGAGCAGTCCCAATTGTCGGCGCCCAGGCATGGCCCTGCTGCCGTCAGTGCGGGTCAGAAAATTTACGTAGCCGGTGGGTCTAACCTCAAAACAAAAGAGGAGTCAGATGTGGTAGACATATATGACGTACCCACTAAAATCTGGACAACATCTCTGCTCAGCCAAGCCAGACACAATATCATGGCTGTTGCCGTCGGTAATAAAATCCTGTTTGCCGGTGGCGGCGTGGGATCGCCGGGAATCCCGCTTACCGCGCCTTCTGACGTGGTTGATATTTACAATACCGACACCAGAGTTTGGTCTGTTCAAAAACTGTCTTTACCGCGTGATTATATGGGGTCTGCCGTAAGTGGCAGCAAAGCCTACTTTGCCGGCGGTCTTGGTTTTGATGGAAAAGCCCATACCCGCATCGACGTGTATGATGCGTCGGACAACAGCTGGGATACCTTGTCTTTGCCGGTTGCGCGTTTTGCCGTGTCCGTAGTAGCCGCCGGCAATAAAATCATGTTCGCCGGAGGCCAAACGGAAAACAACGAGTATATGAAACGGGTAGATATCTGGGACACTGTAAACCGGGTATGGAGCATCGCTGAACTTTCGGCCCCCAGGGTTTGGATGACGACCGGCGCACTATGCGGCAAAGTCATTTTTGCCGGTGGCGGCACCTTCAACTGGGATAATAAATTTATCAATGCCGCCAGCGATGTGGTGGATATTTTTGATTTAAAAACGCAGACCTGGGCCACAGATCAATTGTCTTTTACCGGTTGTGGCGGCGCAGGAGCAGTATCCGGCAATCAGTTTCTGAGCGGCGGAGGGTGGACGCCACCTTCCATTTTCAACCAGAAAGTGGATATTTTTACCTGTGCAGACCTGATTGGAAAATAGTGCTGTTAAGTAGTTATCGGTTATTAGTTATTGGTTATCAGTGTTCATAATCAAGCATTTACAAAGAATTTAGCCAAAACTAATTTTGCACACCTACTCTCAGTGTTTTTTGATGTTCGTAATAATAAAGGACGTGGTCAATCCGGCGAAATAATACCAGTCTCCCTTATCCGGGTTGCCATTGTAGCGCACCCCATCCAGGTCATCAGAAAAAACCGGGCGCCAGCCGACTTCCAGCCCGAGTACAAAATACTCGGATATATCAGCGCGGAGACCTATGCCCATAGGTACCACCAAAAAGCGATCGGCAAGTCCTTCTTCCGGGAGCGGCACCCGGAGGTTCTCGTTCAGTTGATCGGCAGGGCCGTAGTATTCTGCTTCCGCATTGGCGAAGGTGGCGCCGAAGCCGGCATAAATGTAGGGAGTAAGCGAAAAGCGATGAATACCGGTGTTGGAGAAACGGCTACGCGGCCCGCCGAAATTGATTTCACCTACCAGTCCCAGTTCAACAATATTGGTTGAAAAGCGCATGCTCCGTCTCTGGCGGGTTTTTGAATTAGCATCGTCACCCGAAATAGCGCCCGTATAGACATGGGCCTTCATCGAAAAGTTGGGGCCGAGGTGATAACGCCCGTATGCGCCGTATCCTGCACGGGTTTCCGAGAATGCAATATCTTTTTCTACCATATCACCCGAATAATTGGTGATGCCGAATAAAAAGCCCGCTTCAAGATATCGATTGACGGCATTTTTCTGCGCAGTCAGGTTAAAAGTTATCAGCAGGCAAAGGGGTAAAGTATACTTGTGCATAGGTGGGTGGGTATCGGATTTTAAGAATACAAAGGGCAAATTTCGTGAAAAAACGTCGTACAGGCATACATGTTGTAAAATTAACCAAATCATAAGGGATAAAAGGGATATTAAATATCCCGAATTATGATTGCCCCAAATTAACCTTTTACATTTGCCCGGTCTAATCAATAGCCGCTGTACCAATCTGCTTAATCTATGCCACTCGATCAAGAACACGAATATGAGCGCCTGAAGAAGGATCGCGGGGAAATGTCTTTTTTTGAACATATTACAGAGTTGCGCAGGCATATCCTGCGTTCCGTATTAGCCATTTTTGCAGTAGGAACCATTTGTTTCCTGAATAAAGAATTCGTGTTTGAGAAGGTAATTTTTGGCCCTCGTCATCCTGATTTCCCTACATTCAGAATACTTTGCAACCTTTCTCACTCTGTGGGCGCGGGAGAGCAGATGTGTTTTACGCCTCCCAAATTTGACCTCATCACCCGGGTGCTGGGAGAGGTGTTGATGCAGCACCTGTATGTTTCTTTCTGGCTGGGATTCATTGGCGCTTTCCCTTTCATTTTTTGGGAGTTCTGGAAGTTTGTCCAGCCCGGACTCCTGGAAACGGAACAGAAAGCCATACGCGGGGTCGTATTTATTTGTTCCTTCCTTTTTTTGCTGGGCGTTGCTTTCGGGTATTATGTCATAGCGCCCTTTTCCATCAGTTTTTTGGCCGGTTATACGATGGAAGGTGTTGTTGTTTCGCCTACCCTCGACTCTTACGTGACGTATATGACCATGTTTACCTTGCCCACCGGGTTGATCTTTGAAATGCCCATAATAGCCTATTTTCTTGCCAAAACGGGCCTCATCGGCGCCCGTTTTCTGCGCACTTACCGGCGACACGCGGTCGTAATTCTTCTTATAGTGGCCGCGATCATTACCCCGCCGGATGTAGTATCTCAAACATTGGTGGCCATTCCGCTCTACATGCTTTATGAAATCAGCATCCTTGTGGTCGCCAGGGTACAGCGCAAGCAGGAACTGGCTTTGCTGCGGGAAGAAAGCAGCCTCATTAATAGAGAGTGAGAGAGTGAGAGAGTGAGAAGTGAGAAGTGAGAGGTGAGAAGTGAGAGCGAAACCATCTAAACTTTCCAACCGTTCAAACCTGACTATAATCTTATCTTTGCCGCCTATTGTATAAAAAATGCGCAGCCTCCCTTCTCTCCTCGATGCCATCAACGATTACGCGGTTGATCATCCCTTTCCGGTTACGCCGCCCGAACTTTATCAGCCTTGCGAATATATGTTGACCCTCGGGGGCAAACGACTTCGTCCGGCTATCCTGCTGATGGGCTTCGAACTTTTTCAAGATGATGTAGCGCGAGCGCTTCCGGCCGCATGGGCGGTGGAACTTTTCCACAATTTTACCCTGATGCACGACGATATTATGGATGCGGCGCCGCTTCGGAGGGGTCGGCCTACGGTGCATACCCAATGGAATAATACGACGGCAATCCTCAGCGGCGATGTTATGCTGATCCATGCGTATCAACACCTGGCGCGTATGGGCGATGCAAGCACCGTGTTGTCGCTGCTTCAGACCTTTAATCGCGTTGCTACGGAAGTGTGCGAAGGCCAGCAGATGGACGTCAATTTTGAAAGCCGCTCCGACGTTCGTATTGCTGAATATATCCGTATGATCGAGTTGAAAACGGCTGTATTGCTGGGCGGCGCGCTCGAAATGGGCGCTATTTGCGCCGGCGCCTCCCCCGACGATGCTGCCCACCTCAACCATTTCGGCCGGCTTGCCGGTGTTGCTTTTCAGATACAGGACGACCTGCTCGATACCTACGGCGATCCAGCCAAATTTGGCAAACAGGTAGGGGGCGATATTTTACAAAACAAAAAAACACTGCTGGTGCTGAAGACGCTTGAAATGGCGCCCAAGCCGGACGTGGATGATTTGTTACAATGGATGCAAACAAGCGCCGAAAACCCGGAACAAAAAGTAATTGCCGTGCGCGCTATTTTTGATCGCAACGATATTCCACGCCTGATAGCCGCGGAAAAGAAAAAATTTCAGGAAGAAGCGTTTCGCCACCTGGAAGCCGTTCAGACGGCCCCCGGGCGAAAAGACGTTTTGCAAAAAATGATAGAAGACTTGCT
>JAYSZC010000501.1:0-1653 GCA_043738235.1 Lewinellaceae bacterium
GGCAGCAGCGGCGGCGGTAGTGGCGGCGGTGGAGGAGGTAGCTGGTAGTATACGCTATAGGATTGGAGAACGGATGAAACGGATGAAGGCAGATTAAAACGGATTATTAAAATGTGTTGAACAGATAAATCCGTTCAAATCATTTAAAATCCGTTTCATCCGTTCTCCAACTCCTGTTTAGACGGAAAAGTTAAATCACCGCCTGCGCCTCTATTTCTATCATAAATCCTTCATTGGCAAGGCCTTGTACGCTTACCCAGGTACTGGCGGGAGGACTCGTCGTTCCAAAATTTTTCTTTAAAATATCACTGATGATCGTGCCGTCTCCACTTTTATAGTCTACTTTATAAATGCGGAGCATCACAATGTTTTCCAGCGTTCCGCCTGCCGATTCCATGGCAATTTTTAAGTTATCTATCGCTTTTTGGGTCTGGATTTTCAGGTCATTTGCCCCGACTATGTTCATATTTTCGTCCCAGGCTACCTGGCCCGAAACAAATACCATTTTGCCGGGATTGCTCACTACAATTTGTGAAAATCCATATTGAACGGAGGGAAACAACTCTTTTGGGTTAATACATTGTTTGTCCATAAACCAAACATATTTTTTAAGTAAAAGGACAAAATTAGTTAGAGATGCGATTCGTGGTAAATCTTTTGTAACTCATTGACTAACATTACCTTTTGCCCTTTGCCTTTTTGCTTTTTACTTATTTCCTCCCGAGCACCATCACATAAAACCACGCGCCTTCCTGCAGCGCTTCGTACTGCCGGATGCAGGCACGTACATTCTCCAGTCTTACCTTGTTTACGATCCGAAAAAAAAGCAACACCTTCCCGATGGGCAACCATTTGCGGCATAAATCATGCAGGTTGCGCAGGGAAGTGCGCACGTTGGGCGTAATATCTTTTATTTCAAACGATTGGAATCCGGCATCCGTCAGGTGACGGGCATGTTCTTCCCGGGTATCCAGGCCGGGAATAGCCCAGGGCAGCAGCCAGCCTTTCAGCAGCGATTCGCCGAGTGCACTCACAGGCCGGCTGACGCGCATATAATCGGCCACAACCAGGCGTCCGCCGGGGCGGAGCACACGGTACATCTCTTTGTAAAAATCTGCTTTGTTGTCAGCGTGGCATTGGCTTTCGCAGGCCCAAACAACATCAAAAGAAGCATCCGGGAAAGGTGTGTTGCAGAAATCAGCCTCGATAAATGTGGTTTGCGTGGAATTGCGTTTTCGGGCGTTTTTCCGACAGTCTTCTAAGTGGCTGGCGACGATACTGATTCCGGTCACGTGTGCCTGCCGGTTTTCTTCCAGCCAGAAGCAGGCGCTACCCATGCCGCAGCCCGCGTCGAGTACCCTGTCCCCCGCTTGTACTTCCGCCAGATCGGCCAGGGCGCGGTTCATGTTATTTAAAGCGGCGCGGTGTTTATCTGCGTGTTCGTCGTAATACCCGAAGTGCATCGCCACATTTTCCGGATGATTCCAGATCATGCGATAGTCGAAGCGGGTATCGTTGTAGTAGGTTTTGACGTCCATCAAACAGAAGTGAGAAGTGAGAAGCGAGAGGTGAGAAGTGAGAGGCGTCCCGTTTAGCCGCCTTCTTGGTTTTAGCAATGGAGTTTCAGGCCTGTAATCGTGAATGGTGAGTCGT
>JAYSZC010000502.1:0-4003 GCA_043738235.1 Lewinellaceae bacterium
GTTTCCAGGTCCGTCGGCGGTTCCAGGTCAATTTTTACCCTGCTTTTGGAATAGGGGTGCATCTCCTTGATGGATGCTACATTGATAATAAACTGGCGGTTAATGCGGTAAAAGGAAACGGGATGGAGCAGGCTTTCTAATTTGTCGAGCGGATAATCGACGGGGTATCGTTTGCCCGAGCTGCGCGAAACAACAAAGGTGATTTTATCTTTGGTGTAGAAGTAAGCGGCGTCGCTCATTTCCACCAATTTGTAACTGTTGCTGAACCGGATGAGCATTCTGCGCAGGTAACTGCCGGCTCCTTCCTGGCGGCGCAAGGTATCCAGCAATGGGCCGTAATCCGGCGCTGCTGTCGGCTGGAAAATACGTTTGTACTTGTCAATCGCGGCAGCCAACTCATTGGTTTTGATGGGTTTAAGCAGGTAATCTACCGCCGTCACTTTAAAGGCCTGTACGGCGTATTCGTCATAAGCGGTGGTGAATATGACCGGAGCGGTGACCTGTACGTGTTCAAATATTTCAAAACTCGCCCCGTCGGCCAGGTGTATATCGAGCAGTATGAGGTCGGGCTGCGGGTTGTTTTGCAGCCACACAACAGCGGTTTCCACACTATCGAGCCGGTCGATCACAATGGCTTCCGGCGCTATTTCACCCAGCATTTTTTCCAATCTGCGGGCCGCCGCGTTTTCGTCTTCAATGATGAGAATGTTCATATTAGAGGTGAGAAGTGAGATGTGAGAAGTGAGAAACATCCCGTTTGGCTGCTCATTTGATTTTTAATTGGGTTTTTCAGGCCTGTAATCGTGAATCGTGTTTAGTGTGTGGTGTTTGGTGTTTCGGGTGCTTCGGGTTTAGTATTAGTTGATATTTTGGTCGAATTTTTGTAAATATTGGTTGAATTACACAAATGCCAAACGCGAAGCCCCTGAAACACCAAACACCAAACACTAAACACAATTCACGATTACAGGCCTGAAAAACCCCGGCTCAAAATACAACCCAAAGCCAAAGGGGATGTTTCTCACTTCTCACTTCTCACTTCTCACTTCTCACTTCTCACTTCTCACTTCTCACCCTCTCACTTCTCACGCACCGGCACCTTTACCGTAAAAAACGCTGCATTGTCTTCCACGATAACCGGTCGTTCGCCGAGCAGGCGGTAACGGTGGATCAGGCTTTGCAGGCCGAAATGGGTACTGGGTTCCGGTTTTATTTTTTTCTGGATGTTATTTCTGACCACCACATAATTGTCGTCGTCAATAAAAATTTCGATGGTAAGCGGTTTGCTTGCCGAAATGATATTGTGTTTTACGGCATTTTCCACCAGCATTTGCAGAGCGAGCGGCATGACCAGTCCGGCATGTCCGTTCAGGCGGTTGAGCAGGTTAAAACCGTCTTCGTAGCGCTTTTTGAGTAAAAAATGAAAACTCTCCACCAGTTCCTTTTCTTCCTGCAGGGTAATAAAATCGCGTTCGCGGTAGGCCATCATGCTCCGGTAAAAATCGGACAAGTGTTCCACATACGCCACCGCCACTTTGGGGTTTTCCTCGATGATAGTTATCAGTGTATTAAAACTGTTGAACAAAAAATGCGGGTTGATCTGGCTTTTCAGGGCCGCAAACTGAGACTCCACGTTTTCCCGTTTCAGCTGCGCTTCCCGCCGCAGCCGTGCTTCCCTGATTTTTACAAAACCGATGAACAGCATACTTGCAACCAACATGCTGAGCAAAACAAACCACCACTGCGCCCAAAAAGGCTGCCGGATGCTGAACGCCCAGGAGGTTTCGGGCACCGAGTCAAAATTACCGTGTTCACTGGTCTGCACCCGGAAAGTGTAGCGACCGGGCGGCAGGTTGGGGTAGGAGGCCAAGTGGTCTTTCGACACTTTCCAGTCCGGGTCGAATCCTTCCAGCATGTAACGGTAGCGCACCGATTCGGGGCGGGTGTACCACAGGCCGGTAAAGTTGAAAATGAAGTAGTTCTGGTTGTAGTTAAACGTTTGCTGAAGAAGCATATCAACGGATTGCATCAAGACCGAAACGGCTGTAATGCCCGGCTGCGGATCGTCGAGAAAGGTTTCATCGTAGGATGCAATGCGCACAATGCCTTGACGTGTGCCGAGCCATACGTGGCCCGATCTGTCGCGGCTGAGGGCATTCAGGTTCACTTCGACAGCAGTACCCGGCCCCATGTCACAAAAAACCGCGTGATCCACCCGTTCGGGATTGAGCAGGTCGAAACCATCGTCGTAGCCGATTACAATATTTCCATCGCCGCTCACTGCGAGGCCTGTAATTTTATTGCTGTGCAGGTGATTAGCGGTGGTGTAGTGCCGAAACCGGCCATTCTCCAAACAAAAAAGCCCGTCCCGGTCTGTGCTGAACCATATCCTGCCCTTGTTGTCCTCCGTAATACCGTAAATCGTTTTGAGCACGACGCCGTTTGCATGGGTATAAGATTGTATAGCGCCTTGTTCCAGTACCCGCAAGCCGTCGCCGTCTGTGCCGAACCACACCCGTCCCTTGCTGTCTGTAAAAACCTTGTAAATATAACTTTTGCCTAAGGCCGTCTTCTCGGGCAGGTCGTTTAAAAACAGGTTTTTATTGGAATCAAATACCGAAATGCCGCCTAAGGTAGCCAGCCATATCCGCTGTCCGTCGCCCGTGATCGACAGCACACTGCCATTGGCCAAGCCATCTTTTTCGCTCAGGCGCCGGAGCAGGCGAGCATCCTGCCCTATGACGAAAACGCCATTGCCAAAAGACCCGGCCCATATTTCCGATTCCGGCGATTCCCAGAGGGAAATAATATTTTCCTTCCCTGGCAAAACCTGCTTAAAGACGCCGTTTTCCTTTACAAAAAGTCCTTCCTGGCTACCTGCCCAGAGCCGCCCCCGGCTATCCGTCAAAACAGCCTGCGTGTTGCCGAACGGCGGATACAGCGCCCCCAGTTTTACTTGCGCGCTGTACAACAAGCCCTTATCAAGCACCGCCCAAAGCAGCCCTTCCCGGTCTTTGCGCAGGTTTTGGATTTTCATACGCCGAAGCGGGTGCTCCTCCGGCAAGGTATAGGTTGTGCCGGTAGCAGCTTCGAAGCGCAGCGGGCCGTTTCGTTCCGTTCCGATCCATACTTCATTGCTGCCGAAAGTGACCAGGCTTGTAACAGGCCCAAATGACCAGTCGGGTACAAGTACCTTGCAGCGCCGGGCATTTACATCATAACAGCAGATGCCGTTATCATGCGTCCCTATCCACATATTTCCTTGATTATCAGGAAATAACGCAGTAATGATCTCATCGGGCAGCCCTTCTGCAATACCCAAGCGCTGCACTTTTTTCTGCCCCCGTTCCGGCATGGCACAAATACTGATCCCGGCATCCGTTGCAGCCCATATCCGGCCCTGCACATCGGTAGCCAGAGCATAAATGTCATCGCTGGATAAGCCGTCGTCTGCGGCATTGAACTGATAAAGCCGGTCTTCTTTCCAGACATACAGCCCTTCTCCGTAGGCGCCAAACCACAAAGCACCGTTTCCATCCCGCGCAAATGCCGTGATAGCCTTTATGGGTAGGCCTTCCTCAGGTTCCCAGACTTGCAGCTGTGTGGATTGCGCCATTTGTTCACTGGAATTGCCGTTTAAAATGGAAGGAAAATTGCCCGTCATGGGTACAAGTCCGATACAGCCATTGCGAAAGCCGACCCAAATGCTGCCCTGCGATTCAAACAGTGCGGTGATTCTCGTATTTACCAGTGAATCGGGCAGCCGCACCTGCTGAAAAAGCAAACCGTCGTATCTGAACAATCCGCCCTCCGCGCCGCACCAGGTCCAGCCGCGGCTGTCCTGCAGCGTCGTCGTCATACGCACTTCCCCCAGTTCTTTTACCGGGTGCAGCCGAAATTCGGGCATTTGTGCCTGCGCAGCGGCAAATGTCAGGAATAGCAGCAGGATGGTGGAGGTGGATTTCACAATAATTACAGGAATGAATGATAAATGATGAATGAT
>JAYSZC010000503.1:0-4001 GCA_043738235.1 Lewinellaceae bacterium
TACACTATGTGATCTATGTGGAAAATCTATGTGCCTATGTGGTAAAAAAGATTAAACGTTAAAAAATTCACAGAAAGTTTAACTGGTGCCGGAGCGCCGAACTGAACAATAAATACACTTTTCTTTTATGCGACACGCTGAAACGCTCCTGTGCCACGCTTTGCACGGGGGCGTTTTTTATTTTTGAAAACAGTTGCGTGTAGTATTTGTAGGCTAAGTAAACGCCTAAGCGGGCGCCGCGCGGCAATCGCCGCACACCATCCAGGGCAGCGTCAAAATCTTCCTTGATGTCCGCTTCTATCAGCCGTTTGTCTTCTATGCTAAACTGTTGAAAATCAACCCCGGGGAAGTACACGCGGCCTCGCTCATCGAAATCGCTTTTTATATCGCGCAGGAAATTGATCTTCTGAAAGGCTGCTCCGAGTCGCCGCGCCGGGTCTTTCAGGCTCTGGTAACGCGCATCATCGTTTTCACAAAAAACGCGCAGGCACATCAGTCCCACCACTTCAGCCGAACCATAAATATATTCATTGTAGCCGTCGGTATCGTAGGCCGATGAGGTCAAGTCCATTTCCATGCTGTGCAAAAACGCCTCAATCAACTCCATTTCTATCCCATAAAAATGTACCACCTGTTGAAAAGAATGTAACACGGGATTAAGACTGATGCGTTCTTCGATGGCCCGGTACGTATCTTCCCGAAAGCGGCGCAACAGCACTTCTTTGGGATGGTCGTGAAACGTATCCACTATTTCATCTGCAAAACGTACAAAACCGTAAATACCGCAGATCGGCGCGCGAAACCGCTGATCGAACAGGCGAATGCCCATCGAAAAAGAGGTCGAATAACGCCTGGTAATCAATCCGCTGCATTCAAAGCAGGTCTCATTAAAAAGCTGAAGGTGATTCATCGTGAGTCGTGAGTGGTGAGTCGTGAGTTGTGAGTTGTGAGTCGTGAATTGTAACGGTAACTGTGAGTGATTGTATACTCACGACTCACGATTCACAACTCACGATAAATCCTGCTTATCTCCTTCGCTACCACCTGGCCGCTGATGAGCGAAGGCGGTACGCCTGGACCGGGAACGGTTAACTGCCCGGTATAAAACAGGTTGTCAACTTTACTACTTTTCATTTTGGGTTTCAAAAAAGCCGTTTGTAGAAGCGTATTGGCTAAGCCGTAAGCATTGCCTTTAAACGCGTGGTAATCACTGACAAAATCGGAATGGGCATAGGAGCGCTTGAATACAACGGCATCGCGGATATTTTCTCCGGTGTGCCGTTCGAGCCGCTCCATCACCATATTGTAATAGCGTTCGCGCACAACCTCAGTATCCTCCAAACCAGGCGCCACCGGGATGAGTACAAACAGGTTTTCACAACCATCCGGCGCCACCGAAACATCTGTGACGGACGGCGTACTGACGTAAAACAGCGGTTTGGTCGGCCATTTCGGGTCTTCGTAAATCTCCTTCGCATGCAAGGCAAAATCCTCGTCGAAAAACAGATTGTGGTGCTTCAGCCGGGGTATACGTTTGTTCACGCCGAGGTACCACAACAGGCTGGAAGGCGCCATAGTGCGGTTTTCCCAGTACCGATCGGAATAATTGCGCAGGGGCTGATCCAACAACTGGGTTTCAATATGATGATAATCAGCGCCACCAACCACTACATCAGCCGCAAATTCCAGTCCCTGCCGGGTAAGGACATGCGTTGCATGGCCCTTGGCTACTTCGATGTGTGACACTTCCTGGCCCAATTCTATTGTCACCCCCAATTCCTGCGCCAGCGATACCATCCCTTCTACAATCTTGTACATGCCGCCCATGGGATACCAGGTACCCAGCGACATATCCGCATAATTCATCAGGCTGTACAGGGCCGGCGTTTTTTGCGGCGTAGCGCCCAGAAACAAGACCGGAAATTCCAGCAGATCGATCAGTTTTTTGTTGCGAAACAAACTGCGTATCTGTCTGGAAATCGGCGTAAACATTTGCAGCCGAAAAAGACTGCTGATAATGCGCCAGTCGGCAAATTCAACAATGCTGTTGCTGGGTTTGTGCACAAATTCGGTCATGCCCACCCGGTATTTATACGCCGACTCCTCCAGGAATTTTCGCAACCGCAGGGCACTACCGGGTTCGTATCGTTCAAACATCGCTTCCAGTTCCGGCATTTGAGCCGGCACCTGCATCACGTCGCCGTCGCCAAAAATGACGGCGTAAGAAGGATCGAGGCGTACCAAATCATAATAATCGGATACTTTTTTCCCAAAACGCGCAAAAAACTGTTCAAACACATCGGGCATCCAATACCAGGACGGCCCCATATCGAACGTGAAACCCTGGGCCTGAAACTGGCGCGCCCGACCGCCGGGTACTGTGTTTTTTTCCAGCACGGTGACCTCAAAACCCGATGCCGCCAGATTACAGGCAGCAGAAAGGCCGGCAAAACCCGATCCGATGACGATTACTTTTTTCCCCATTTGTATGTTTACGAAGTATTTCCACCAAAAAGTTTTTAAGGTAATTTCAAATTGCCGCTTTTTCTACCAAACGCAACTTAATTGTTTTTTGTTTAAGATTTACCAAAAAAAGTTCAACAAAAATTTCAGAATACTTTTACACCCAGCGCAAAGTGATTTTGAACGGCACATCGCATCATTAGTATCCCGGCGAACAAATGAAAGTGTACATTTGCCTTATCAAGTAGTTATCCGTTATTAGTTATTGGTTATCAGTGTTCATATGGACTTATATACCCGCAAATCACATTGGAAATGGTACCTGGCTGCCGGAGCTATCCTGATTATCATTGTTTCAATGATCTACACCAAGTATTTGGCTGACCAGCTCATCGAACGCGAAGAGCAGCAGGCCAAATTGTGGGCGGAAGCGCAACGCGCCCTGAACAAGGTGGAATTGGATACATTCCAGTTTTTTCACTGCGACCTCACTATGCCGGTCAAAGTGCTGGAACTCAACAACACGATCCCAGTGATCCTGGTCAATAATAGCGGGCAGATTGAAGATGCCCTTAACGTACCGGGCAGTGAGGGTCGAACCATCGACACGGTTCGGGTGCGGCAGGAACTGGAACGGATGTTTCGCGAAGGCGTCGATTCGGTGGACGCCTCCATTCCGCCCGATATTTACAAAAAAGTGTACTTCGCACGGTCAAAATTACTGGGGCAATTGTGGTGGTATCCCGTCGTGCAGTTCGGTCTCATTGCCGCCTTCATCGCTTTCGGATACATCGGGTTCAGTACCGCCCGAAGATCGGAACAAAACCAGGTTTGGCTGGGCATGGCCAAAGAAACGGCACACCAACTCGGCACGCCCATTACGGCTATTCTGGGCTGGATCGAGGCCCTGAAAACCGTGAATGAAGAGCGCCCCGACAACCAGGAGATGCTCGATGAACTCCGCAACGACGTGACCCGCCTCGAATTGGTCGCCGATCGTTTTTCAAAAATCGGCGCCACGCCCGAATTGCGCACCGTCAATTTGTACGAAGAACTGGAATTGTGCCGGGTTTATATGCAGCGCCGCAGCCCGCGGAAAGTATCCTTCGACTTTCCTGATCCCAGTGAATATCCGCCGCTTCTGGTAGATTTGAATACGCCCCTCTTTGATTGGGTGATTGAAAATCTGCTGCGCAATGCCATCGACGCCATGGAAGGCGGAGTAGGAAAATTATCGGCTGTGGTGTTCGAGGAAGGGCGTTATGCCTGTGTAGAAGTAAGCGACACAGGAAAAGGTATTCCCTCCGGTAAATTCAAAACCATTTTCAAACCGGGTTATTCCACCAAAACACGCGGCTGGGGTCTGGGGCTTTCACTGGCCAAACGCATCATCGAGCAATACCACCGCGGTAAAATTTACGTCAAGAAATCAGAACTCGGAAAAGGCACTACCTTCTTGGTGAAAGTGCCCAAAACGAGATGAGTGGCTCAATATTTGCGTGTATTGTTTTTGGTGTTTAGGATGCTTCGCGTTTGGC
>JAYSZC010000504.1:0-4000 GCA_043738235.1 Lewinellaceae bacterium
CAGGAACCGTACAATTTCCAGTCAAACATTTTGGTTTTCACCGCATGGAGGCGGAAACTCAATTCGTGGCCTTTGTTGACCATGCGACCGATGTTCAGCGGCACAAATGCATAACCGGAGGACCATGGAATGTTGGCGTCCACGATCTGATTTCTGGAATCAATGTTATAATAGGTGTATTCCAGTTCAACCCGGCTGTTGAAAAATCCGAGGTCGACGCCGAATTCCGAAGTAACGGAAAGTTCGGGTTTCAGATCCGGGTTGCCGATGATGTTCAGTTTGCGGGCGCCCGGAACATTGTTGAACGGGAAACGAATCTGGTTGTCGTCGCCCAAATTCAGCAAGGACGGATTCAAACCGTAGTAAGAGTTCAACCGGTACTGCGGCGCGTCTTTACCTGCCGAGCCGAGACCTGCGCGGAATTTCAGGAAGTTCAGCGGGCCGAGTTCGAATGTTCCCAGGTTGGTCGGTACGATAGAAAGACCGCCGCCCTGGTAGAAGAATCCCCTGTTGCCATCCGGAAGGGTAGAAGAGAAATCCTGGCGTGCGGAATATTCAGCGAAAACCCAGTTTTTATAACCGACGGAGGTGTTGGAATAAATACCGAAGATGCGATAAAGCCCCGAGAAAGCCGTGGATCGCGGATCTTGCGCGGAGTTGGTCAGGTCATAAAATTCAGGAATGACCAGACCGCCCACAGTGGTACCGGTAACGCGGCGATTGGCCTGATCGACGGAGTTGAAACCAAGCGTGGAGCTGATTTTGAAATTTTCACCCAAAGGCCGGGCATAAGTACCGTAAGCATCATAAATCATGTGTATGATGCGGTTGGTGCCTTCTTTGTAAGAACCGAGACTGAACGTATTGCCGCCCCTGTTGCCATCTACCAACTCGCCGTCTGCCCAGGAAACGGCAGCTTCATAAGCGAATTTCGGATTCTTTTCCGTCACGTTGCTGGTAATGAAGTTGGTACTTACCTTGCCGACAAGAGAAAGATATTCAATTGGAGTGAATGTCAGGGAAACGCTGGAAACAACATTGTCGACGGTATTTCTGATATCCTGTTTGTCCAGGATATAGTACGGATTGATCGAATACTGCCCGTAAAAACCTTTAAAATCGTGGTACGGGCTGTTGTAATCGCGCAATTCGCTAAACGGAATATTGGCCGGCGTTTGTGTCACAAACGACATGGCCGGTGTGCCGGAAGCATACCCGAAGGGGTAGCCGCCTTCGGTTGCGCCGCGTTGATTGATTTTGGAATAGCTCATCGAGAAGTCGGAGCGCAGTTTGGGAGAAAACTGAGCGCCGACATTCATCAGCACATTGTGCTTGTTCATTTTGGTGTTGTGTACCACGCCTTCATTGTTAAAGTTGGTATAGGACACGTAGTAGTTGAACTTGTCGGTACCGCCGTCGATCGTAAAGCTGTTGCGGGCCGTATTGCCAATATCAAAGAAGCTCTGGACGTTGTTTTTGATCGGGCTGTAAGGCCGCACCAGCTGTTCGATTTTGCCGTTGCTCAGCGGAATCAGATGACCGTCCGCATCAATCGGAATAGCGGTCCAGGGAATCATTTGTCCGTCGTATTCAGCGCCCCATCCAAAGTTTTCACCCATATAGATACGTGTTGCGCCGCCGCAACCGCCACAAGTCGCATAACCCGAACCGTACTTTTGTTGATTCTGGTACAGCAGATACGCTTCTTCCACGCTATAGGAAGAAGATACTGAAACATTCGCCTTGTCGCCTTTTTTACCTTTTTTGGTGGTAATCAGGATAACACCCGAACCGCCGCGGGAGCCGTATAGCGTCGTCGCAGCGGGGCCTTTCAATACGGTAACGGATTCCACGTCGTCGGGATTGATGTCATTGCCTCGGTTGCCAAAATCCACATAATTATCGCGGTCGCCATTCCGGCCCGTACTGCCGTTGAGGGTTTCCGATCCGCCCCCTGCTCCTGCCGTAGCGTTACTGACCGGCACGCCGTCTATGACAATCAGGGCATTGTTGCCTTGTGTCAGCGAGGTCTCTCCGCGCAGTACTACCCGTGTGGAAGCGCCGACAGCACCGGAAGCAGCGCCGATTTTGACGCCGGCCACTTTTCCCTGAAGGGCATTGAGCACACTTTTGTTGGTCACCGCATTCAGGTCGTCCGAATTAACGGTTTGGTTGGCATACACCACATCGCTTTTGTTGCGGGTAAGACCCGTAGCGGTGATGACCACCTCACTGAGGTTGGTACCCGTTTCCAGGATAATATCAATGGCGTTGGAGGCGCCGATAGATACTTCCTGCGTTTTGTAGCCCGTGTAGGTAACCACCAGCGTCGTAGCGCCATCCGGCACATCGAGCGCGTACTTGCCGTTGAAGTCGGACAGCGTACCACGTGCAACACCTTTGATTGCGATAGTAGCCCCAATGAGGGTTTCACCATCGTCGCCTGTTACAACGCCGGTTATTTTGCGTTGGGCCATACTTGTCCCACACACTGCCAGCAGCAGCAACAATGTTGTTAACAATTGCTTCATAATTTAAATAGTTTAAGTGAACGAAAAAGTGATTTTGTTCGAGCAGTAAAGGATTGAAATTGAAACAGGGAAGTATTGCTGGCACTGCTGGTACCGAACCGGATAGGCATAAAAATAGCCACACGCGATGCGATGTTCCAGTAATGGAAACCGTCCTTCCGCAGGTGACTTCAAGAAAAATGATGTGGTAGCTGTAACAGAGCGATTAAAAATACATCACTCCACAGTTGCGGTGAAAAGAAGATTCAGGCGCAACAAAAAAGCCGCAAAATATTCACACCCTCCTGAAAGGGAAAGGAACATTCTGCGACTTCCGAAAATTTGATATGGTATGGTGAGCGATTAGAAAAATATATAGATGTGGGTTTTGCTATCCCAAAGGTAAAAACCTTCTTTCATACAAAACACGACATTTTATTTTTTTTCATGGCAGTTTGTATTATCACCGCCGGCGTTTTTTCATAAATAACAGATTTACAAGATGTTATTTCATTTTGTACTGAAATTTATTAGACCAAAATTTACATTATTTTGTCTGTAATTGTCTCAAATACATCCGAATCGTGTTGGAAAGTCCGAAATAAAGGGCATCGGAGATGAGTGCATGACCGATACTTACCTCCAGCAATTGCGGGCAATGCTCCTGAAAAAACCGTAAATTTTCAAGGTTCAGGTCATGCCCGGCATTGATCCCGATCCCGATTGTATTGGCTGTTTCAGCAGCTTCGGCGTATGGGCGTACTGCTGCTGCCGGGTCTTTTTTGAAATCATGCGCAAAGGGTCCGGTGTATAATTCTATCCGGTCGGCGCCTGCGGCTTTGGCGCCTTCCACCATTTTCGGAACTGGGTCCACAAACACGGAGACGCGAATTCCTTTTCGATGCAATTCGTCGCACACTTCTTTTAATTCCGCTCCATTGTCGACGGTATTCCAGCCCGCATCGGAGGTGAGTTGGTGGGGCGTATCGGGCACCAGCGTGCATTGATGCGGCGGCCAGGCTAATACGAGGTCTAAAAACTCCCGGGTAGGATTGCCCTCTATATTGAATTCGGTTGTCACGACGGCATGCAGGGCAGGCACATCGTCGTACCGGATATGGCGCTGATCGGGGCGGGGATGTACCGTAATGCCTTCGGCGCCGAAGGCTTCACAATCTTTGGCCACCTGAACCAAATCGGGCAGATTGCCGCCCCGCGAATTGCGCAACAGGGCCACTTTATTGATATTTACGCTGAGTCGGGTCATGTTCAAGGGTCAATGCGTTACCTTTGGCGCAAAAGTAGACAGGCATGGAAGAAAACCCAAATACACCGGATAAGTTGCAGGCGCCCGACACTCCCGATCCGGTGCTCCGCTGGCAACCTGCGGAACCGAAAGTGCGGGTGGTGCTGCTGGCACTGTTGGCAAGCTGCATCTTTTTTGCGGGTATTTCAACCATTCTATGCCAATTGATCGTGCAATGGGGCGG
>JAYSZC010000505.1:0-3998 GCA_043738235.1 Lewinellaceae bacterium
ATTCTTGACTTACCAAATAACATGACGCATGCGATTGTTCCGATTTTTACTGGCTTTAGTTGCGACCTGTCTGCTGATATGGGGCTTAATGGCTCCACAATCTGTTGGAGACAAAAGCTTGCCGCCCTTAGGTTCTTTTTTTAATCCGTTTTCAGGATTCTGGAAAAATGGCGAGTCTGCCCACGGGCCGTCTTTCTCCCGGCAAAAAATCAGTGGTTTGACAGCACCCTGCGAAGTGGTGTACGACGACCTGATGGTGCCGCATATTTTTGCGCAAAACCTGGAAGACGCCATGCGGGTGCAGGGTTTTGTGACGGCCAGCCATCGGCTCTGGCAAATGGACATGACCACCCGAAAATCCGCAGGCCGGCTTTCGGAAGTGCTGGGAGAACGCACACTGGCCATCGATAAAAACAGCCGCCGCCGGGGTATGGTATTCGCCGCAGAAAACGCCCTCACCGGCTGGAAAAAATCATCCGAAGGGATGCGTTTGCTGGAAGCATACACCGCAGGCGTAAATGACTATATCGAACAACTTTCCGCAGCAGACTACCCGATTGAGTTCAAACTGCTGGATTACCACCCGGAACCCTGGAGCGTGCTCAAAACCGCCCTCGTTATCGAAAGTATGGCCGAAAACCTGGCAGCCGGCGAAAGCGATTTAGCGGCCACCAATACGCTCGCTCAATTTGGGCGGGAAACATTTGATTACCTCTACCCGGAATGGAACCCTAAACAACAGTCCATCATTCCCGATACGGGACAGTGGAAAGACCGGCCGGTCATATTGCCGCCAACGGCGCCTGTGCTGACATCGGGTTACTCCGGTGCGCAGGGAGATAGTCACTCGTTGGCTTTTGAAACGCCCGACGACAGCGAAGTGTACGACCCATATCTGAAAGGCAGCAACAACTGGGCAGTGGGCGGTTCCAAAACGGCCTCCGGGCACCCGCTGCTGGCCAATGACCCGCACCTCAACCTGACCCTGCCATCCATCTGGTACCAGGTGCAGATTCATACGCCCGAACAAAATTGTTACGGTGTGTCCCTGCCTGGCGTACCAGGAGTTGTGATCGGTTTTAATGAAAATACGGCCTGGGGCATGACCAATGTCGGTCACGACGTATCCGACTGGTACCGGATCAAATGGCTCGACGAAGGGCACACCAAATACAGCCTCGACGGCGAGCAAAAAGAAGTGAACAAAAAAATAGAGGCGATTCAGGTGCGCGGAAAAGAAACCGTGTATGATACGGTGCGCTATACCGTTTGGGGGCCGATGACTTTCGATAACGACCCAACGCACCCTTTACACGATTGCGCTTTGCGCTGGATTACGCATGATGTGCCGGAACCCGACGAAATGTCGCTGTTCCTGTTACTCAACTCCGGGAAGAATTATAGCGATTACCGGGCTGCCCTCAGCGGATTCGATTGCCCAGCCCAGAACTTTGTGTTCGCTACCCGCAGCGGCGATATCGCTATCCAGGTACAGGGCAGGTTTCCGGTCAGGGCGCGCGAGCAGGGCAGGTTTGTGCAGGATGGAAGCAGCAAAGCCAATGACTGGCAGGATTATATCCCAAAGGATATGCTGCCGAGCATGAAGAATCCCTCCAGAGGTTTTGTGTTTTCCGCCAATCAGCACTCTACCCCACCCACTTACCCTTATTACTACCTCAGCAATGATTTTGAGGATTACAGGAGCCGGAGGATTTACGACCGGCTGGATACTTTGCAAAAAGCCACGCCTGCTAGTATGATGGCTATGCAATTGGACAATTACAGCCAGCGCGCCGCAGATGCGCTTCCTGCCATGTTCCGGCTGTTGGATCAATCAAAATTGGATGAAGAAGGCCAGAAAATGGCCAAAGAACTGGCTGAATGGCAATACACATACAATGCCGATCAGACCGCCCCTCCCATGTATGATGTGTGGTACGACTCCTGTTACCTCAAAACCTGGGATGAAATGGATGTGATTCGGAAACAAAAAAAGGCGATTCTTTTCCCGGAATCCTGGCGATTTATTGAATTGCTGGAACGGGATACTGCCAACATTTTCTTCGATCATCCGAATACGCCCGAAAGAGAAACCGCGACTGAAATCGTCAACGAGGCCTTTCGGGCTATGCAATCATATTTCCGGCAAAACCCTGAAAAACGTATTGCATGGGGTGAATACAGGGGTTTTGCACTCAAACACCTGGCCCAGATCGATGCTTTTAGCCGTTTAGACGTTGTGGTGGGTGGCAATAAATCGACCCCCAACGCGATCAGTCGAACCAACGGCCCTTCCTGGCGCATGATCGTCGACCTCGGAGAAAAAGTCAAGGGAATGGGCGTTTACCCCGGGGGACAATCCGGCAATCCGGGCAGCCCGTATTACGACAATATGGTAAATGCCTGGGCAAAAGGGGAATATTACGACCTGCTGTTTCTTTCCCGGCCCGATGAAGCGCCGGAGCGGATTTTGGGAAAACAAACCTTCGTCTCTAACCAATAAAGCACACGACGCCATGAGAAATGTTCTTTTTGTAACGATTGTTGTCCTCGTTCTCGGTTCCCTGTGTTTTGTTGGACTTCCCTGGTGGAGCCTGGCGCCCATTGCTGCACTTGCGGCTTTTATTTTTCCTGTATCGGGTGGAAAAAGTTTTTTATCCGGTTTTGTTGCCGGATCGCTGCTGTGGCTGGTAGCAGCGCTTTTGCTCCATTTCGGCAATGATGGTATGCTTTCTGCTAAAATCGGGCAGTTGTTTATGGGATTGCGAAGCTGGCAGTTGTTATCTGTAACAGCCGTAATGGGTGGATTAATAGCCGGTTTCGGCGCCCTGACCGGCGCCTATGCGCGGCAAATGCTGTTTCCGCCCAAACGCAGGCACAACAAGAAGTACCGGCCTGTACGGGCTTAAGATTTAAGGGAACACGGATTTAAGGGATGAGACACGGATTTAAAGGATTTTTTTAAAAAATCCGTGTCTCATCCGTTTTATCCGTGTGCCAATAAATCCCAAAATCCGTGTCCCATCCTTCAAATCCGTGTTCCTTTTAATCCTTTTAGGAATCTTTAACCTATAAAAAAGCAACTTTGGCCGCAACGCTACGTTTTGATGAAAACTACGTAAAACAAAACATGAAAAAATTGTTGTTTCCCTTGCTTGTATTGTTGCTGACAGGCACACTTTCGGCACAATCAGGCGCTCAGGCTGAAAAAAACGACCCTGAAGCAAAAAAGATTTTAGATAAAATCCGCAAAAAATACGAGGCATTCAAAACGATTGAAGCGGCTTTCAGCCTGACGATTGAAGTGCCCGGACAACCTAAAGAAGTGCAGAAAGGAACCATCAGCCAGGAGGGCGATAAATTCCGGCTGGAAATGGATCAGCAGGTGATTGTCAGCGACACCAAAACAACCTGGGTGTTTCTGAAAAAGAACAATGAGGTACAGGTCAATAACGCAGATCCAGGTGCAGACAATGGTTTTCTGACCCCGAAAGAACTGCTCAAACGCTACCAGAAAGGTGACTTCCTGTATGCTGTTACCGACAAAATTTCGGAAGGCGGCAAATTGTTGACCCAGATAGAATTCAAGCCGAAAGACAAGAATTCTGAATACTCCAAAATGCGTCTGAGTATTGATGAAAAGGCCGGAAGTATTCAAAGCATCAAGGCATTTGGCAAGGATGGCTCGCGTTATTCCTTCGTTATCAGCCGTTTATCATCCGATAAAACATTTGCAGCGGGTACTTTTTCTTTTGATACCAAGAAGTATCCGGGTGTGCGTGTGGAAGATTTGAGGATGTGAAAATGGGATATGATTGGATTTTTCCCGATGTAGATTAAAATGGCACACGGATTTAAAGGATGAGACACGGATTTTTTCCCTCGTAGAGTAAATGGGGACGCGGATTTTACGGATGAGGCGGATGAACGCGGATTTTCCCGCTTTAGAGTTGACCTGCTTTTTCTAAAAGTGAACATATTTGTTCCGTGTCAACTCT
>JAYSZC010000506.1:0-1646 GCA_043738235.1 Lewinellaceae bacterium
CCGGCTGGAAAACAGTTATGGATGGGGCGGCGGATTGCTGATTTTAGGAACGGCGTACCTGTCCCATAATGTTATCAAGGACAACTATTGCCCTTCCTACGGCGGGGCCGTTTTTATCGACGAGGGCGGCATTGCCTATATGGACCATGAATTGATTTACCACAACAGCACTTCGCTTTATGGCGCCGCTGTTGCCGCGGATTATGGCGATCCCGGTTCATCTTATGTTTATATGACCAATTGCACGGTGGTCAACAATTATGCACCGGATGCTGCGGGTGGAAATGCCGTTTTCATCGATGTGTCTTCATTCGGCGTGGTGAAAAACTGTATCCTGAACGGCAACACCGACGATTTTTTTATCACAAGCGGCAGCAGTCTGACGGTTACCTATACGTTGAGCGATGAAGCATTCCCGGGCGTGGGCAATTTTTCCGGCAACCCGTTTTTTGCGGATACGTTGCAGGAAGATTTTCAATTAAAATCCACGATCGGGCGGTATGTCCCGGCAAGCCAGACCTGGGTCGTCGACGCTGTCCAAAGCCCTGCCATCGATGCCGGAGATCCGACATCCGGTTACAGCAACGAGCCTGCTCCGAACGGCAACAGGATCAATCTGGGGTGTTATGGAAACACTGCGTTTGCTTCAAAATCGACGATAGCGACTTCGACCAAAGACCATACGTTGCAGGATATTATTTTGACCGTTTATCCGAATCCTGCCCACACTGAATTAAACGTCATTTTTAATCTTCCGACAATCGAAAACGTTCAACTCGCGCTGTATCATGCTTTTGGCCAAAGCGTACAAACATGGACTGCGGAAAAAGGAGCAGGCAAAATCACCTGTGATGTTTCAGGGCTTGGTAATGGAATATATTTTCTTACTGCCAGTGGACAGCACGGGGTATGGACCGAGAAGATCATAATAAGTGAATAATTCAAACATCTTGACCTAGCCAGCAAATGTAAATGTCAGCAACGTCAAAGCGGCCGATCCGGGGTGAGGTTTTACCCTGCAATTCGACTCGCCGCTCCATGACAACTTGAAGGTGATCATTACCATTTCAGACCAGCAAAATACCTATTCCTGTATCAGCAGTGTGACGATTGAATGGCCTGTTGCGCATAGTGCAAACCCGTGTCGGGGTTAAAGCGCCGCAATTCATGACTCAACAAGTTGAGGGTATTGACTTTGAAGCTGTCTTCTTTGAGTGCAGGCAGTACGCCCTGTAGGGAATCAATCAAAGCCTGACCTTTTTTACCCTGTGCTATAGCCAGGGTCGTACAGGAAAGAAATAGCAGGATAAACAGGTTTCTCATTATACGGCGTCATAAAGCCACTTCCGCGCTGATTGTTGATAATGAGAGTGTTTCATAAGAAACGGCATTCGTAATAGTACGAATTTTTATTTCGTTTTCGCTACCAGAAAGAGGTTGTCTCATAAGACCCGGCCAAAAAAAGAGAACCGAATTTTATTTTTATAGAGTGCTAAACTTTCCAGGTTTTTAAAACCTGGAAAGTTTGTGGTAGCGAAAACGAAATAAAAATTTGTATCACTACCAATGCCGCTTCTTTTGAGACATTCACATTCGGTTGAAATTGTTTAGTGAAAATATGATTGTAATGGTCTATGTCTATTATC
>JAYSZC010000507.1:0-3982 GCA_043738235.1 Lewinellaceae bacterium
TTTCGCTACCAGAAACTTTCCAGGTTTTTAAAACCTGGAAAGTTTAGCACTCGATAACAAATAAAATTTGGTTCTTTTTTTAGTCCGATCCTTTTGACACAACCCCGTACTCAAAAGCGCATTTCCGCACCCGCCGTAAAACTCCTGCCCGGCATCCGGTAGCGTTCCAGTTCTTCGTATTGCGCATTGTTCAGGTTGTTCACCGCAAAATAGCCGGTGCAGCCACCGGAAAAGGTGTAGGCGAGTTTGGCATTGGCAACAAAGACCGCGTCAGGTTCGCTGCCGGGGTAGATAAACACTTCTTCGATGCGGCTGCGGTAGCGGGCATTGAGGTTCAGAACAAAGCCCTTGTGGCGGGCAGTGGCCGAGGCGCCGATGGTATGCCGCACTTTATAGGCAAGCGCGTCGTTGAGACGACCGGCGGAAATATCGCGGGCATCCAGAAATGTGTACGACAGTTGCAGGGTCAGCAGTTCTTTCCACTGCTGGCGGTACGAGAGTTCCACACCCTGCATGAGCGCCTCTTTGAGGTTTACAACCTGGTAAAGCAAGGGTTCCAGCGGGCTGGAAAGTTGCTGGAAGGAAATCAGGTTGTTGTATCGGTTGTAAAAAAAAGATACGTCGAACGTTCCGCCTGGAACGGGCGTTATTTTAGCGCCGATTTCCGCAGAAAGGCTCAGCCGCTCCGGACGCAAACCGGGATTGGGCAGGAAACGCAGTCCCCCACCCTGCTCAAACTTGATGAAGCGCTCCGCAATAGGCGGATCGCGGAAAGCCTGCGCAAGCAGCATCCGCAGGGAAAAATTGGGCCTGGCCCGGTACAGCAGCGCCACTTTCGGACTCACGTTCGATTCCTGCACCTGCCCGAAAATGCGGTAATGGTCGTAGCGCAGGCCAGCCGTGAGAGTCAACCGATTGCTCAGCGACACCTCGTCCTGCACGTACACACCTGTGCCGAGTGCGCGGTGCTCACCATAGAGAAAAGAATCGGGCATCCCCAGCACGTAGTCTGCCTTTACGTCCCATCCGGCAATGAGGTAGTGCTTGTCTCCGGCAAAAAACTCCAGCTGCGAGACATTGCCGAGGCGCCTGGTGTATACGCTGTACGCTTCGACGATTTGTTTGCCAAAATTGACATTGGTGCTGTCGTTGCCGGGGTCGCTGTCAAAAGAAAACAGCGAGGCATTGCGGTAGTGGTACAGGCGCGTGCTGTATTTAACCCGGTCGCCGGGCATAGCGGCATAGTACAGATCGGCGTTGAATTCCCGGCGATCCTGGTAATCGTCCTGTTTATATGCCGCAGCGCTGTACGCCTGTTTTTTGCTGAGCCAACTGGCCGGCCCGTCGCTGTACATCCGGTTGGCATTGACCGAAAATTGTATCTGGCGTTTGGAATGGAAGTTCCAGCCGGCTTTTCCGAAAAAATTATACAGATCGAAACCCGTTTTTTCCTTATGGCCGTCGTCCGATTTCCAACTACCGTCCACGAGATAAGAAAACTTGCCAATCTGGCGGCTGTGGCTGAGGTCCAGCGCGTGAAAATCGTTGTAACGGCGGTATCCGGTGGATGTAGGCGCCTGGCCGTAAGCGCCGTAATTCAGGTGGAGGCGCGTGAGCGGTTTGACATCGGGTTTGCGGGTAATCACATTCACCACGCCGCCCATAGCGCTGGAGCCGTACAGCGAGGAATAAGCACCCCGCACGACCTCGATGCGCTCGATGGAGCTGAGCGGCACCAGGTTCCAGAGCGCGCCGCCGGATTCCGGGCTGAGTGCCGGGCGACCGTCTATCAGCAGCAAAACGCGGTTACCGATGCCGCCGCCTGCTACTTCCGAGGCGCCGCGGATGGAAAACGCCTGCACATTGGCGCCGCTGGAGCGCGTGACAACCACGCCCGGCATATCATCAAAAGCCTGGTCGAAAGTTGTGATCTGGCGCTCCCGGAGTTGTTTTCCGGTGACGACGCCGATGCTGGCAGGCGCCAGTTTGATGGCCTGGGAGCGCATGCTCGCGGTCACCACCACTTCGCCGATGGGCAGCGATACGGGTTGTAGTTCCAGATCCGTGGCCGTTGCGGCATTGGACATGGCTTGCTGCCCCTGCGCAGTAACGCACAGAAAACATACAAGCCATATCCACGCCGCATAACGGATACCGGACAACATAGGGGGCGACAGGCTGCGACCGGTCGCAGGCATTAATACCATTGATTGACGAAATCGAAGTCCGCTTTGAAATTAAACTCTTTTTGTTCGCCTTCCGCCACATCGAATGTGAGTGGCGCCGGGAAGTTGAAGACAGGAATGATGTTGCCGCCGGCGCGGATACGGATCACGATACCGTGGCTCGTCTGGTCGGCATTGCCCCAGTGTACGCCCAATGTGGCTGTTTTTCTGCTTGGGTCGTTTACCTTGTTGTGGCGGAAACCGAGCGCCAGCGCCGAGTAGGTACCGGGCTCCACTTCAATCTCATACTCATACCTGGTTTTGCCGGGCACATAAGTCAGGATAAGCGGATTTTGTGAATTATACGGTGCGCCCACGGCGTACGTTCCGCCCAGTACATTGGGGCCGAAGAAATTATCCGGCACTTCCCCCCAGCCGGCAAGCGGGTCGAGGCTGAACTTGGGGAACAGGGTCAGTTGCACTTCCCCGCTGTCCTTCCAGGTAGCCCAGGTATCAGGGTTGTCGATGGTGATGGCGCCGTACACCTTGGTGGTTTTGTCTTCTTCCTTTTTACAGGCGCCGAGCGAAATGAGTACCGCGAATAACGCGATGCTGAGAAAATGGAATGCTGTTTTTGTGTTTACGATAGACATGACGTGAAAATATTTGAATCTGTTGGACAGGTGGTTTTTGCCAAAAGTGGCAGGTCGTCCAAAACCCGGTGCAAAAGTATCCCGGCAGGAAACAGGGATATTCACGGGAATGTCATATAAATAAAAATAGTTGTCTCTTCCATAATCAGTGTATGTTTTTGTTCTCCGCCGGCGCACTGGCCGGCCTAAAATAGTACAGGGAACAAAAAACGTTTTACATATCTTAGCCCGAAAAAAATATTTGCAGATGACCCCGCCACATCACAAGGAAGACATCATCCCCGCCCTTCGTTCCGGACAAATGGAAGCGATAGAGCACCTGTATGCGCGCTACCGGGCCGATTTTTTCCGTTGGGCAGGCCGGCGTTTTAACGCTAACCGGCAGGATTTTGAAGACGCCTGGCAGGAATCCTTGACTGCATTTTACACTCAGGTGATGTCGGGGAAACTGACAGCGCTGCGGTACGAAGTCCGGGTCTGGTTATTTGCCGTAGCTTATAAAAACCTGTTAAAAAGCAACCGGAAGTTAAAACGTTACCTCTGGAAAGACCATATAGATGAGGCACTTCGGCGCGACACTTCCTGGGCTGACTACCAGGAAAACCATATTCGGGAAGAAAAAAAAGAATATCTCCGTTTAGCCATGAATACCATGTCCAACCAGTGTCGGGAAATGTTGGTACAGCGATATTACCTGGAAAAAAGCATCGAAGAAATACAACAGGACTGGGAGCACAACAATACCAACACAACCAGCGCCACCTTGTCGCGTTGCCTCAAACGATTGAAAGACTTAATTAAAACTGCCCGGACTGCCGAAGTCTGATCACCGAAATGGAAGAAGAAGATACCGAATTGATCGAACGCTATTACCGCCACGACCTGAATGAATCGGAACTTGCGGATTTCGAGCGCAGGCTGGCCGACGATGTCGAGTTCTGGGAAGCGGTGCATCTGCACGCCGACGCGCTGGCGGTCATCCGCATGGAAGGAACCGCACTGCTTCGGGCGGGGCTGGCAGCGAAAGGGCGCATGCTGGATGCGATGGCAGCAGCATCGAAAAGCCGGTGGTGGTGGTTTGCCGGACCGACAGTCTTGCTGCTGGGCGCTTTTGCATGGTGGTGGGCTTCACAAAAAAGGGCGCTTGCAACTGCGCCCCCGCCC
>JAYSZC010000508.1:0-3980 GCA_043738235.1 Lewinellaceae bacterium
ATTTGAAGTAATTATGAGCAACACCGTTTCAGAAGATGCTGCCGGTACCAAGGGGCTGATGAAAGTAATTACGGCCTCCTCGGTCGGCACCCTGATCGAGTGGTATGATTTCTACATTTACGGCGCTATGGCTACGACCATTGCCCGGCAGTTTTTTCCGCAGGATAACCCTACAGCGGCCTTCCTGGCGGCATTGGCTACTTTTGCAGCGGGATTTATTGTGCGACCTTTCGGCGCATTGGTTTTTGGCCGCATCGGCGATCTGATCGGGCGCAAATATACTTTTTTGCTTACGCTGTTACTGATGGGCGGCTCCACGTTTGCCATCGGTTTGATACCCGGATACGCCACTATCGGTATGTGGGCGCCTGTTCTGATTCTGTTGCTTCGTTGTGTACAAGGCCTAGCCCTGGGCGGTGAATACGGCGGCGCGGCAACCTATGTAGCCGAACACTCCCCGGAAGGCAGGCGCGGCTATTACACCGCATACATCCAGACCACGGCGACACTGGGCTTCTTCCTTTCCCTGGGCGTGATTCTGACGACGCGGAAAGTGATGGGCACGGAAGCATTTGATGATTGGGGTTGGCGTATTCCGTTTATCGTTTCGATATTCCTGATCGCTGTTTCGGTTTACATCCGCCTGCGCATGGCTGAATCACCCATGTTTACAAAAATTAAAAAAGAAGGGAAAATATCCACCAACCCGCTCAAGGAATCTTTTGCACACAAAGCTAACCTTAAAATGGTCTTGCTGGCCTTGTTCGCCGCCGTTATGGGCCAGGGCGTGGTTTGGTACACCGGACAGTTTTACGCACAGACATTTATAGAGCGCACCCTTTCCGTGGAATTTGAACAGGTGCGCTACCTGTTGTGTATCGCGATTCTTGCCGTGACGCCTTTCTTTCTCGTTTTTGGGGCCTGGTCTGACAAAATCGGGCGAAAAACGATCATGCTAGGCGGCATGTTACTGGCTATTGTGACTTACCGGCCCATTTACAAAGCCATGTATCACCTGGCCGATCCGAAAGCCAAAACGGAGCTGGCAGAGCGTAGTTCTACGGACGCCGTTTATGCGGTTACGACTGCGGGCGATTCAACAATTACCACCACGACCGTAAAGGCCTTTACCGACGGCTCGTCCATGAAAACGGTAAAAAAAGAAACGATCCCGGCCGATAAGTCCAGGCCGGCTCCGAATGCCGAAACGACCAGGACATTCTGGTTGTCTTCGTTCGGTTTCTGGATGATGACCCTTTTTGTATTTATCCAGATACTGTACGTCACGATGGTATACGGCCCGATTGCCGCTTTTTTGGTGGAATTGTTTCCAACCCGGATTCGCTACACCTCCATGTCGCTGCCGTACCATATCGGGAATGGTATATTCGGCGGTCTTACACCTTTTATTGCTACGCGCCTGGTGGACGCGAGTAAAACGACCGACACTCCCGTCGGCGACCCCTACGTGGGGCTTTGGTATCCGATCCTGATTGCTTCGGTATGTTTTGTGCTGGGTTTGCTGTTTTTGCCTTCTAAAAACGCCGAAAATGCCGAAAACACTAAAACACTAAAAAACCAAAACACCTCTTCTATCATCAATTCGATAAAACGTTTCTCCGGCTTCTTCTGGATACTCCTGGGCGCTGCCGTAATTTACTTGATGGTTCACCAGGCCGGCAATGAAATCAATGCCGCTGTCAAAGCTGACAAAGCAATCCTCGATACCAAAATGTTCTGGTTTATCATTATTCCGATTTTTACACCGATTATGCTGGGACTCTGCCTATTCGGATGGTATGCCTGGAAAGGGGAATACGATGATAAGTAAAAGGGCAAAATTGCAAAAGGCAAAAAGCAATGAGTTACAGAAGATTTAGAACTAACTAATTTTGCCCTTTACTTATCAATGATTTACATTGCAATTTTGCCCTTTGCCTTTTTGCCCTTTTACGTAACTGATTCTGACCTGTTCTTATGAAACTACAAATCAATTCATTTGAAGAATACAAAGCCGTGTATGCGCGGTCGGTGGCTGATCCTGAAGGTTTCTGGGCGGAACAAGCGGCCACTTTCCAATGGAAAAAGCCCTGGAAATCAGTGCTGAAATGGAATTTTAAGGAACCGGACATCAAATGGTTTTTGGGCGGAAAACTCAATATCACCGAAAATGCACTCGACCGGCACCTCGCCGCCCGGAGCAAACAAACCGCCATCATCTGGGAACCCAACGACCCCAACACAAAACCGAAAAAGATTACCTACAAACAACTGTATCAACAGGTCTGCCAGTTTGCCAATGCACTGAAAGCGCAGGGTGTGAAAAAAGGCGACCGCGTTTGTATTTACATGCCTATGACGCCGGAACTGGCGGTTGCCGTGCTGGCCTGCGCCCGTATCGGCGCGATTCATTCGGTGGTTTTTGCCGGTTTTTCGGCCAATTCCGTTGCAGATCGCATCAAAGATGCCGGATGCACGGTGGTGATTACGTCCGACTACAATGCCCGGGGCGCTAAAAATATTCCGGTCAAACAAATCATCGATGAAGCGCTGACGCTTGGCTGTGATTCGGTTCATTCCGTGATTGTTCATCAAAATACCGGGGGCGAAGTGACCTGGACGGACGGCCGCGACCATTGGTGGCACGAGATCATCGCCGGCCAACGCAAAAGTTGCAAGGCGCAACAAATGGATTCGGAAGACCCGTTGTTTATTCTCTACACTTCCGGCTCCACGGGCAAACCCAAAGGGGTGGTTCATACCCACGGCGGCTACATGGTGTACACGGAATACACCTTCCGCAACGTCTTCCAATACCAGGATAAAGAGATATTCTGGTGTACCGCCGACATTGGCTGGATTACGGGCCACTCGTACATTATTTACGGCCCCTTGCTGGCAGGCGCTACTTCTATGATCTTTGAAGGGGTGCCGACATACCCTGATCCGGGCCGTTTCTGGGATGTCATCAAGCGGCATAAAGTGAATATATTTTACACGGCTCCCACTGCCATCCGCGCCCTCATGGCAGCGGGCGACCAATGGGTGAAAACCCGCCGCCTGCCTTCGCTGCGGGTGCTGGGTACCGTGGGCGAACCGATCAATGAGGAAGCCTGGAACTGGTACAATGAAAAAATCGGCAAAAAACGCTGCCCAATCGTCGATACCTGGTGGCAAACGGAAACAGGGGGGATGATGATTACGCCGATTGCGGGCATTACGCCGACCAAACCCTGCTACGCCACCTTACCGCTTCCCGGCATTCAGCCCGTGCTGGTGGATGCCAACGGCACGGAATTAACCGGCAACGACGTGGAAGGTATGCTCTGCATTAAATTTCCCTGGCCGGGTATCCTCCGCACTACTTATGGCGACCACGAACGCTGCCGGCAGAATTATTTTGCCACGTTCAAAAACATGTATTTCACCGGCGACGGGGTGCGCCGCGACCACGACGGCTACTACCGCATCATCGGACGCGTGGATGATGTAATCAATGTCAGCGGCCACCGCATCGGAACGGCGGAGGTGGAAGACGCCATCAACAAGCACGAAGACATTGTGGAAAGCGCCGTAGTGGGTTTTCCACACGACATCAAAGGGCAAGGCATTTATGCCTATGTGATTGTGACAGAGCAGATTACGGATCATGCCGCTTTTAAAAAACAGGTGCTGGATATTGTCACGAAAGAAATCGGCCCCATTGCCAAACCGGATAAAATTCAGATCGTACCCGGCCTGCCAAAAACACGTTCCGGAAAAATTATGCGCCGCATCCTCCGAAAAATCGCAGAAGGTGACACTTCCAACCTGGGCGATATTTCGACGCTGCTGAACCCGGAGGTTGTTGAAGAAATCAAGATGGGAGCCGTTTAGTAGTTAGGGATGAGGAATGAGGGATGAGGGATGCCGAGCGTGAATACCAGGGATGAGGAATGAGGAATGAGGGATGCTGAGCATGATGTCCGACATCACGCTCG
>JAYSZC010000509.1:0-1639 GCA_043738235.1 Lewinellaceae bacterium
TCTCACCCTCTCACTTCTCACCCTCTCACTTCTCACCTCTAGATCATGGGTAAACCAACTGGTTTTCTGGAATATACCCGCCAACTTCCCAATAAGGAAAAAGCGGAAACGCGGTTGCAGCACTACCGCGAGTTTGTGCAACCATACAATGAACAGCAGCTGAACACACAGGCAGCGCGCTGTATGAATTGCGGCGTTCCGTTTTGTCACAGCGGCTGCCCGCTGGGCAATGTGATCCCGGAGTTCAACGACGCGGTGTACCGAAGCGACTGGCAGGAGGCTTATGAAATACTGAGTTCCACCAATAATTTCCCGGAATTCACGGGCCGGATTTGCCCGGCGCCCTGCGAAAGCGCCTGCGTGCTGGGTATCAACCAGCCGCCCGTCGCCATTGAAGAAATTGAAAAGCATATCATTGAGATTGCTTTTGACAAGGGATTTATACAGCCCCGCAAGATATTTGTCCGCAGCGGCAAAAAAGTGGCTGTCATCGGCTCCGGCCCTGCCGGCTTGGCAGCAGCGGCGCAATTGAACATTGCCGGTCACAGCGTTACCGTATACGAACGGGATGATATGCCGGGCGGGTTGTTACGCTACGGCATTCCCGACTTTAAATTAGAAAAATCGGTGGTCGAACGCCGTATACAATTGATGGAGGCAGAAGGCATCGTATTCCGCTGTAATGCCAATGTCGGGGAAAACATACCCGTGAATGACCTCTTGCGCGAATACCACGCCGTCGTACTGGCAGGCGGCGCTACCATTCCACGCAACCTGGAAGTGCCCGGCCGCGATCTGGAAGGCGTATATTTTGCGATGGATTTCCTGAAACAACAAAACAAACGCGTTTCCGAACGTCCCATTGCCGGTGCTGACATCCTGGCCACCGGCAAAAGGGTGGTAGTCATTGGCGGCGGCGACACCGGCAGCGACTGCGTGGGTACTTCCAACCGGCAGGGCGCTGTTTCGGTTACACAATTTGAACTGTTGCCCACTCCGCCCAAAGAGCGGACGCACAATATGCCCTGGCCGACGTTCCCGATGATGCTGAAAACCTCCACATCGCACGAAGAGGGTTGCGAACGGCACTGGGCCATCCTGACCAAGGCGTTTTTGGGCGATGAAAACGGCCGGCTCCGCGCCCTGCGCGTAGTAGACATCGAGTGGAAATCGGGCGCCGACGGTCGTCCGGCTCGTTTTGAAGAAGTAACCGGCTCCGAACGGGAAATCCCCTGCGAACTGACCCTGCTGGCTATGGGTTTCATACATCCGCAACACCAGGGACTACTCAATGAATTAGACGTGGAATTAGACGAGCGCGGCAACGTCAAAGCCTCAGAAAAAGCATTTAAAACCAATATTGCCAAGGTGTTTGCAGCAGGCGATATGCGGCGCGGACAGTCGCTCGTCGTCTGGGCCATCAGCGAAGGCCGCGAATGCGCCCGCAAAGTAGATGAGTATTTGATGGGTTATTCGCTACTGGAAAGCAAGGATGAGGCGTTAATAGCGGGAAGTTTTGCGTGAGATTTTGCGCTTGCGCGCCTCGTAGAGTAATAGCACACGGATTGAAAGGATTAGACACGGATTTTCCCGACTTAGAGTACTGGCAAGGCGGATGACGCAGATGAAGCGGATTGAC
>JAYSZC010000510.1:0-1639 GCA_043738235.1 Lewinellaceae bacterium
GCCGGTCATTGATCGCCTGACCGTTTCTTATCAGGCTGCCGCGCTTTTTAACCTGCGGCCTTTGGAAACCCAGGATAATGACCTCGCAGCCGACCAGAAAATATATGCCGTTCACCCTTT
Organism: Lewinellaceae bacterium; assembly: GCA_043738235.1. Taxonomy (GTDB): domain Bacteria; phylum Bacteroidota; class Bacteroidia; order Chitinophagales; family Saprospiraceae; genus M3007. The sequence continues at coordinate 121 of JAYSZC010000510.1, forward strand.
TGGCAAGCAGCTGGTTTTTGCCAACGGGGTTGCCAGAGCACGCACCTTATTCCCTCAATTCGAAGAAGACGGCTATTTGTTCATCGGCCTGGAAAATGCGGTGGCATCAAAGCCGATTTCTTTGTTTTTTAGCGTTCGCGAAAGCAAATACAACGGCAGAAATATCCGCCCTCAATTGTTTTGGAGCTACCTGTATAACGACCGGTGGATCGCTTTTTCACATGAAGAAATATTATACGATACCACACGGGGGTTCACCACGACGGGCATTATCAAATTTTATCTTCCGGAGCATATCGATGAGGGGCATACCATTCTTTCGTCCGGTCTGTTTTGGATCCGTGTGGCTGCAAGTGGAAACCTGCTCGTGACGGGACATATCCTCGACGTCCGGATCAACGCTGTGGAAGCTGTCTGGGAGTACAATGGCGATGATGAGCACCTGGATCCCGCAACGGTGTTGTCTCCCATTGAAAATCTGGCCAAACAACGCTCCGAAATAGCAGGGTTGTTGCAGGTTGCCGGCTTTAGCGCCGGCCGTGGATTAGATCAGTGGAAGCCTTTTTACGTCCGCAGCAGTGAACGGCTCCGGCATAAAAACCGCGGTATCAGCGCATGGGATATCGAACGGCTCGTACTGGAAGCTTTCCCTTCGGTTCGTCGGGTGAAATGCGTGACCTCTATGGAATATGATAAAATAATACCCGGCTCGTTTAAAGTAGTCGTCTTACCCATTACCGATGAAGATGATCTGGAGCCTCAATTCGGATTTCACCAGTTAGATTTGATTTACGACTTCCTGAAAAGCAAAATAAGTCCTTTTGTGCAAATAGAGGTCATCAATCCGGTATATGAAAAAATAAAAATTACCTGTTCCATTCTGCTGGAACCGGGCCTGGAGTTTGAAAAAGGCAAGTACCTGCAATTGCTACACGATGAGTTGTTGTATTTTATCTGCCCCTGGCTTAAAGGAGATAATATTCTTCTTGGGGGCAGTATTAGTAAAAACGAGGTGATGACTTTTATCAAAGAACGACCTTATGTGCGTTTTCACACGCGTTTTTCCATGATTCATATCTACCAGGCAGATGCTGAATACAGCCTGGTAGATACAGCCCAGGATGAGTTATCCAATGAAATCCTGCATGCCAGTACGCCCTGGAGCACCTTCACACCCGTACAACAGCACCTGATACGATTTATCAACAAGGAAGAATATGCGCTGCCGGAAACAACTGCCATTGAAGCGATGCGATTGGGAACGGATTTCATTATTCTGGAGGATTCGGCAGAAACAACCACACCGGCCGGTCTGAAAATCATCGGGCATGAAGCCGCCAATCCGAGGGAGACCTCAGAATGGTATTTAACACCGGACTTGGAATAACCCGAATAACTCATTGATTTACATTGCTTTTTGCCCTTTGCAATTTTGCCCATTTATTTAGTAACGCTCAAAAAACAACTCATGCTTTTGACTAACCCCCGCGCTTTAGCCGGGGGAATCGAAGAAACCAAA
>JAYSZC010000511.1:0-1639 GCA_043738235.1 Lewinellaceae bacterium
TTTTTGAACAAAGCGCCTTCGGGGCCGAATTTCAGGCGCTGATTTTCCCGAACGACTTTTTCCTTGTTCATAATTTCTTCTTCGCGCTGTTTTTTCATCTCTTCGCTCAGCAGCACTTGTTCAGCCTGGTATTTGCTGTACATACCTTTCACCTGGTCTTGCTCCTGTGCGATTTCCTGGCGCCACTGCGTAGCGGTTTTATCCAATTGTTCCTGTGCTTTTTGGTATTCGGGCAGACTTTCTAAAATTGCCGTAACATCCACAAAAGCAATACGTTGTGCAAAGGCGAATGCCGTCAGAACGAAAGCAAAGAGGGTGGTCGAAACGATTTTTTTGATCATGGCTTAGTAATATTGATTTGTGTAGTGGTTAATCTGAAAGCGGCTGAAAAAATGTTGGGCAACAAAAATAATGTGGCGATCAAATTTTCCACCGCTCATTTTTACGCTCAAAAGTAGGGCATTTCATTACTTCAATGCGGCTTTCTGACGTAAGTTGACACCAGGAAGTTGCTTGCCTGCTTTAACAAAATTTGGTAAATGAAAACCAACGTGCTCATTTTCAAGGGTTTATTCATCTGAATTTGTCAAACCACCCGCGAACCTTAACCACTGTTTAACCGGGTTTAAATCAATTTTAACGGGAAACTGTACCTTCGCGGCCCGAAATCAAAGCCTAACCAAATTCTCTGACCCGTGCACCTGATCAGTCCTGCCACCCTGACTTTAGAAAAAATCGCTGCAATATTAGCCGGCCGCAGTCCCCTGCAACTGTCCGATGAAGCCATCCGCCTCATCCGGCAATGCCGCGATTATTTAGATAAAAAACTCGCCGACTCGGACGAACTATTTTACGGAATCAATACCGGTTTCGGGTCGCTTTGCGATATCCGTATTTCAGATGCCGACATCGAACAACTGCAACACAACTTAGTGGTGAGTCATGCCGCCGGCGCCGGCGACCCTGTGCCGCCGGAAGTGGTGCGCATCATGCTGCTGCTGAAAATCCAGAGCCTTTCATACGGGCACAGCGCCGTGCGGGAAACATTGGTGCAGCGCCTCCTTGATTTTTACAATGCCGACGTATTGCCCGTCATTTTTGAACTGGGTTCTCTGGGCGCTTCCGGCGACCTGGCGCCATTGGCCCACATGAGCCTGCCGCTGATCGGATTGGGAGAAGTTTGGTACGAGGGCCGCCGCCAGCGCTCCGATATTGTGCTGAAAATGAACGGCTGGGAACCGCTGCGATTCAAAGCCAAAGAAGCGCTGGCCCTGCTGAACGGCACCCAGTTTTCAACAGCCTACGCCGTGTGGTGCACGCTGGAAAGCCGCCGGTTGGCGGACATTGCCGACCTCAATGCAGCGCTGGGTTACGACGCTTTCAATTGCCGCTTGTCGCCGCTCGATCCGCATATCCACCGGTTGCGTCCCCATGCCGGGCAGATAGCAACAGCAGAAAAGATTTGCAAGTTGTTGAAAGACAGTGAAATATCTGCGTCTGAAAAAACCAGTGTGCAGGATCCTTATGCTTTTCGCTGTGTTCCTCAGGTGCATGGCGCGAGCCGCGACGCCCTGGCCCACGTGGAGGCCATGCTGACAACAGAGATCAATTCCGTGACCGACAATCCGAATATTTTCCC
>JAYSZC010000512.1:0-1634 GCA_043738235.1 Lewinellaceae bacterium
TCAAACCTTCCTTTGCCTTTTAAAATATTCGCGGAAAGAAATCATGCGCTGTTGCTCTTCGTCCCAGAGTTTGTTAAAGATACAGCGCAGGCTTTGCCAGAAAGTGATTTTATTGGCAATCTGGTCGAGTACCGGATTTTCGTGGTGGCAACGCGCCAGTTGATAATTCGGTACCAGGGGATTCAGGTGGTGAATATGGTGATAACCGATGTTGCCGGTGAGCCAGTGCATCAGGCGGGGCAGTTTGTAATAGGTGCTGCCTTGTACCGCCGAACGGATATAATCCCATTTGTCTTTCCATTCCTTGTAGGTGGTTTCGTGCTGGTGCTGCACATAAAAGAACCACACTGCAATGACGGCAAAAAACAGTAAAATCGGTAATTGTACCATCACAAAGGCCTTGTAACCCAGGAGCAGGATAATGCCGACATGCACTGCCACCAACAGGAGGTTGTGTTTCAGCAAGGCTCGGTGCGCGTGTTCCCAGCCTTTCAGCCGGATGAGCGGCAGCCGGTTCTGGATGAGCAGGTACCAGGCCGGTCCCACCAAAAACAGTATCGGAGCGCTGCGGAACAGGATATAATTCATTTTGGACCACCAGCCCAATTTATGGAATTCATTGACGGTGAGCAGGTTGATATCACCGATGTCGCGGAATTCCCACAACATGCCATTGTGGCCGTGGTGGAAATTGTGGCCTTTCGCCCAGTAGCGATACGGCATAAAACTGAGCATGCTGCATACTTCGCCGATCAGGTCGTTGGCTTTGCGGGAAGCCGTAAAGGACTGGTGCCCGCAGTCGTGCTGAATAATGAAAATGCGAACTAAGAAAAACGCATTGACAATTGCCAGCGGCAATACTAACCAGAACGATACATCGATCAGAAAGTACATGGCTACCCAAATGGCCAAAAAGGGTAAAAAAGAGTTAAGTATTTGAATAACAGCCTTTTGGGTGTCGGGGAGTTGATAAGATTTTACGATGGCAGGCAGACGTTGGAGGATCGAGGAGTCGTACTTGTGCTGAAAATTTCCCATTGAGATTGATAATTATTTAAGTCAGGGGTGCGTACCAGCTTCAGCCGGATGCACCCAAATCGCCGCCAAAAGTCTGTCATTTTGTTGAAAATCTTCAACTTGCAATGTTATTTTTACTGCAACTAAACAATAAAGGGTTGCATTTATATTGACGGGGTGACTTCAAGTCACCCCGTCAATAAACGTACGATGTCAAGCGACCATTGAAATGCACCCACCATGAGATTACTCCAAATGCCTGGCACAATACACGATCTGTGGTTTGTATTCAAAGCGCAGATCACAATATAGCCTTACTAAAACAGCGGAGACCGGTGAATGTTGTGGCGAACGCATGTTGTGCCGGGAACTGTAATTAACACCTAACGAGAGATCAAAGCCTATTTTATAGAATACCGGAAATAACCAAATTTTATTTTAGTAATCTGCTCAAGGAATGGAACCTGAATGTAGTCGCTGCGCAACAGGCATTCCCGCTGGATTTGTCAGACATTCCATCCGGCATGTTGTTTGTCCGGATTGATGGGCAGGAAGCGCGGCGGATCATAAAGCAGTGATTTTACCTCGCAACCACAATCCGTGCATTCCATTGCGCT
>JAYSZC010000513.1:0-3966 GCA_043738235.1 Lewinellaceae bacterium
ACTTTACGCTCAATCAGGTAGTGTCCCTTACCATTTTGGATACACCCACACAGGGCAGCGCTACGGTGAATCCGGATTTTACCATCAATTATACTTCCGGCGCCAATGCATGCGGCGATGATGAATTCACGTATATTGTCTGTGACGCCGATCTCTGTGATACCGCTACTGTGTTTATTGATCTGCGCTGTTATCCGGTATATTCGATTGCACAGGTAACGGGAGAAACCGCTACCGGCAGCGCTGACTCGGCAGGTGTCAATTGTGAACTGGAAGGCATTGTGTACGGTGTCAATATCCGCCCCATTAATAATAGTGTATCTTCTCTGCTGTTTACACTCATCGACGCAAGTGGAAATGGTATCGCCGTTTCCAGGCTAAGTGGAGATTTAGGGTATACGGTGCAGGAAAAAGATCGCATCAAAGTTCGGGGCACCATCGGACAGTTCAGCGGCCTCACGGAAATACAACCCGATTTTATTACGCTGGTTTCCGCAGACAATACGCTCTTAGCGCCTTTAGTTGTAACCAAACCAAGTGAAGAAACGGAGTCCAAACTCATCAAAATCAACAACCTGCACTTTGTTAATGCCGCAGAATGGACGACGGGTGTTGGCGCCAGCGGCTTCAATGTACGCGCCGTCTCCGACGACCATCCGAATGATACGATACAAATAAGGATTGACCGCGATGTGGAAACCTACAATGCAGCAGTTCCGGCACAACCGTTCAACCTGACCGGATTGGGCGGGCAATTCGACTCCTCTTCACCTTTCGATGCCGGTTACCAGATATTGCCGCGTTACAACGCGGATATCAGCACCCTGAACAGTGCGAAGGAAGCAGATTTCAGTCAGCATGTGGTGTTGTCTCCCAATCCGGTGGTCGATTTGCTGGATATTCGTTCCAACATGTCTTTCGATCAGATCGTATTACTGGGCAGCAATGGTCAGAGATTACAGACATTCGAACAGCCTGACCTGAGCGAGCAAGTGGAAATGCGCCGGCGACCTGCCGGGGTGTATTTCCTGCAATTCCAGAAAAACGGCGCTATCTGGACTGCGAAGTTTGTGAAACAGTAGCATTCATTATCAGCCCATCAAACCTTCTCAAACCCTTCCAACTTGTCCACAAACGCCATACCTTCGCCGCGCTATTAACCAATCTTTTTTTGCCCGATATGGATTTTAAAAAAATCGTACCCCACCTGATTGCTGTTGCTGTCTTGATGTTTGTGTCAGCCATTTTTTTTGCTCCCAATGCTTTTAACGGCAAAGTGCTGCCTCAATCGGACAACGACAAGGCGCGCGGTATGCAAACGGAAATCAACGAATATATTAAAAAAGAAGGGAAAGCCCCTTTGTGGACGAACAGCGCTTTTGGCGGGATGCCTGCTTACCAGATTTACTCGAAAGTAGAGGGCAACCTGACCAAACCGATCTATAAATCCCTGTTTTTATGGACGGACATCACGACAATCTGGGCGCAGGTATTTGTGGCGATGTTTTGCATGTACTTTTTTTTGAGCGTATTGCCGGCCGATTGGCGCGTTGCCATTTTTGGCGCGCTGGCTTTCGGGATTACGTCTTACAACATCGACATCCTGGAAGCAGGCCACTCTACCAAGATGGCGGCACTCGCGTTATCGCCGGGTGTGTTTGCGGGTATTGTGCTGGCGTTTAACGGGCGATTATTAGCGGGCGCGGGGGTAACGGCCCTGTTTGTTGCGATGCAGTTGTATGCCAACCACGTGCAGATTACCTATTACACTTTATTGGTAACGGGCATCTATTTCCTGGCGCAACTGGCGGATGCCTTCCGCCATAAAACATTTGCAAACTGGGGCAAATCGCTCGTTGCAGTCAGCCTGGCCATTGCCATCGGTTTTGGCTCCAACCTTTCCCGCCTGTGGCCTACCTATGAATACGGGCAGGAAACGATCCGCGGCAAATCGGAACTCAGCCAGAAAGCCTCGAAAGGCGACGGTCTGGATAAAGATTACCTGTTTGGCTGGAGTTACGGCGTAGGCGAGTCGATGACCCTGCTGGTGCCCCATGCTGCCGGCGGCGGCGCCAACGAATCGTACAAAGACACGGAATTATACAAAACATTTGTCCGAAAATACAGCCAGCAATTGTCTCCGCAGCAGGCTTTGCAGCAGACTTCCGGGCTGATGTACATGGGCGAACAACCTTTTGTGGGCACGGCCATTTATTTTGGCGCCATTGTTTGTTTCCTGTTCCTGCTGGGCGCTTTTTTGGTGCCTGGCAACGTAAAATGGTGGTTATTGAGCGGCGGCTTGTTTATGGTATCCTTAGCCTGGGGCAAAAACTTTTTCCTGAACGATATTTGGTACGATACGCTTCCGATGTTCAATAAATTCAGGGCCGTCTCGATGGCGCTCGGCATGGGGCAGTTGTGTTTTGCCGCATTGGCGGCTATGGGTTTGCAAAAACTGTGCGATCCCGACATCGCCACAGATCGCAAAAAACGGGCATTAGGTATTGCAACAGGCGCAACGGCGTTCCTGGCCCTGCTGGCGTTCTTCCTGGCGCCGGATGCCGGCCCGAATGACGGTATGCTGGCGCAAACGCCTGATTTGTTGAGCGCTTTGCAAAAAGACCGCGCTGCATTGGTGCGCGGCGATGTCTTCCGCACGCTCGGATTTGTACTCGCTGCGGCAGGGCTGGTCTGGTTGTATCTGCAAGGTCGCCTGAAAGCGGGCATTACGGTTGCTTCCGTGGCCGTTTTGTCGCTTGCAGACCACTGGATGATCTGCGCCCGCACGATTTCTTCCGACAAGTATGAAAACAAACGTTCATCCATCGCGCCGCCGCAAGCGCAGGAATTCGACCTGCAAATCAAAAAAGACCCTGATCCGCATTACCGGGTGCTCGACCTGTCCCGCGGCGGCATTGCCGGCAACGCCACTACTTCTTATTTTCACAAAAGCCTGAGCGGCTACCACGCTGCCAAACTGCAACGCTTCCAGGAAGTGGTGGACTCTTTTCTGGGTCAGGATCTGGGCCGAAACCTGCATATTGTAGGTATGCTGAACGGTAAATACATCGTGGGCCAGAAAGGAGAAGTTTTACCGAATCCGGATGCCTGCGGCAATGCCTGGTTTGTAAAACACTTCGACGTGGTTCCAACTGCCGAAGCCGAAATGAACGCGCTGTACCGGCTCAATCCGAAAGACAGCGCAGTGGTGCAGCAATCTTTTGCCGCTTCGCTGCAAGGGCTTGTCATTCAACCGGATAGCAGCAATACCATCCGCCTGAGCAAATACCATCCCGATAAAATGGAGTATGAATACTCGGTAAAAACGGAACAGTTGGCCGTTTTCTCAGAAATTTATTACCCTGCGGAAAAAGGCTGGAAATGTTACCTGAACGGACAGCCTGCCCCCGATTTCATCAAGGCCAACTACCTGCTGCGCGCCATGCGCCTGCCTGCCGGACAAAATATGAAACTGGAAATGCGCTTCGAGCCGAGATCGTTTTATCTCGGTGAAAAAATATCGATGGTTGCTTCGTTGCTGGCATTGCTGCTGTTCTTCGGCGGCTGGTTTTTATGGTTCCGCCGCCACTCGCTCAGCGATCCGAACCGCCTGGCCGATAACGAACCGGCAGCTCCTGCAAAACCTGTGAAGCCGGTGGCGCCTGCTAAACCGGTCGCGCCTGCCAAACCCGGGAAAAAAGGAAAATAGCGCTATGTACATCCTGCTTATCTCCATCGTGATCGGCCTTTTTGTGGCTATGTTGTTTGTCAACCTGTACTTCCGGGCCAAAGTGCTGAAACTGTACGGCGTATTAGTGCGCAACAAAGTGGAGTTCGGCGCGGCCCATATTTTTAACAGGCAAAAGTTAGAAACGGAAATACTGCCCCGTTATCCGCAGTTTCGCAACGAAATTGAAGGGTTTATACGCCACATGCGGTATACGATCCGCATGGCTACGGTACTTA
>JAYSZC010000514.1:0-1634 GCA_043738235.1 Lewinellaceae bacterium
CATCAACCTTTATCAACCCTCATCAACCTTTAAAGAAAAGATTAAATTTCATATTGAAAGCATTGGAATAAGCGAAATATGTCACTTTTACTCGTACTAATACCATTATTAACGGCCATTTTTCTGCTGATTGCCCGCCCTTCGGGAGCGCGTACGATCGCATTGGTGGCTACGCTGGCTAATCTGGCGCTGAGCGGATTTGCCTGCGTGGGTTTTGTGGGCGACGGCTCGTTCAACCACGAATTCAGCGTGCCCTGGGTGGCCGAAGCGGGCATCACCTTCCGCCTTGGCATGGATGGCATCAGCCTGCTGATGGTCATTTTAACCAACTTGCTGGCCCCGCTGATCGTTTTGAGCAGTTTTGGCAAACAGATGGAGCCGGAAGGCCGCTATTATGGCCTGGTAATGCTGATGCTGGCTGGTTTAAACGGCGTGTTTATGGCCCTCGACGGTTTGGTTTTTTACATTTTTTACGAACTGGCGCTCATTCCCATCTATTTTATCTGCGCCATTTGGGGCGGTCAGGATCGTATCCGAACCACGTTGAAATTTTTCATTTACACTTTCACAGGCTCCCTGTTTATGCTGGTGGCATTGTTGTATGTGTACCTGCAAACGCCCGGAATACACTCTTTTGCCTGGGAAGAACTCGTCAGGGTACAACTTGATCCGACTGCTGCATGGTGGGTTTTACTCGGATTTTTCCTCGCTTTTGCGGTGAAAATGCCGGTATTTCCTTTCCATACCTGGCAGCCCGACACTTACACGACCGCTCCAACCGGCGGAACGATGCTGCTTTCGGGCATTATGCTGAAAATGGGCGTTTACGGCGTGATCCGCTGGATGGCGCCCCTGGCCCCGGAAGCCATGCACGACCTGGCGCCGGTTTTTATCGTACTGGCTGTAATCGGGATTGTGTACGCCAGCATTATCGCTGTGAAACAAACGGACCTGAAACGCCTGATCGCTTATTCTTCCATCGCGCACGTCGGCCTCATCGCTGCAGGGGTGATGGTTTGGAATAAAGCAGGTTTGCAGGGCGGACTGATACAAATGCTCAACCACGGTATCAATGTGGTCGGGTTGTTTTTTGTGGTGGATATGATCGAACGCCGGCTGGGCACACGCTCGCTGAACGATATGGGAGGCATTGCCAAATCGGCGCCGAAATTTGCCGCTTTGTTTATGATTGTCATGCTCGGATCGGTGGCGGTGCCGCTGACCAACGGATTCCCCGGTGAGTTTTTACTGCTGAACGGCGTCTGGAACTATAACTTCTGGCTGGGCGCAGTGGCGGGATTAACCATTATTTTCAGCGCTGTGTATATGCTGCGCGCTTATGGATTGGTCGTTTTTGGGGAGGCCAATGCAGAAACTGCTAAATTCGAGGACGTACAAACCAACGAGTGGATTGTGCTGGGCGTTATCGCCACCCTGGTGGTGGTGCTGGGGTTTTTTCCGGGCATCGTGTTGCAACTGACGGACGGGAGCGTGAACAGGATTTTGGGAACGGTACAATTTTAGAAGTGAGAAGTGAGAAGTGAGAAGTGAGAGGCGTCCCGTTTGGCCCCTCTTGTGATTTGTGCTTGGGTGTTTCAGGCCTGTAATCGAGAATCGTTTTTGGTGTGTGGTGT
>JAYSZC010000515.1:0-3960 GCA_043738235.1 Lewinellaceae bacterium
ATTTGATAGCAGACCTTACACAGTTGGGCTGGGAGCAAGACCATGACAAACCCGAAGGACTTACTGTAATGAACGACTCTACTTTTGCCGTCATCAACGACAACGATTTTGGTATAGATGCACCGAAGGCCGACGGGAATATCATTGGCACAGGCAAAACGACACGGTTGTACGTTTATACGCTCCCCGGGGATAAAAGACTTGGATATAAGACCCCGGCAGCCGGTATGATCAGCCGTTCTCCGAAGAGTATCACCACCGGAAGCGCCTTATTGCCAAGTTTGAAGTATCACCTGGAAAACAGTTTCTCCCGGATGCCCGTTTCCTTATGGCGACAGTTCCGCGTGCGTTAGGGCTTTTGCAGCATATTTTGATAGATGTCGATATACTGCTTTGCAATCAATGCATTGGCATAATGCGATGCGGCTTTTTCCCGCGCTTGTTGGCGCAGTACGGACGCGTCCGCTTTATTTAGCACCCAATAAATGCCTTCTGCTAATTTCCGGCTATCACCCTGGGGTGCAATAAACCCTTGTTCCAGGTGGCCGACCATTTCCGGTATACCTCCGGTTTCGAAGCCGGCTACGGGCGTGCCGCAGGCAAGGGATTCCATGACGGTATTTGGAAGATTGTCCTCCAGGGAAGGAATGACAAACACATCCGCCGAGCCGTATATTTGAATCAATTCCTCTTGATCCTGTATCATGCCCATAGCATGTACAGAGTAGGGTAGCGCAGATAAAATTTCCGGCTGTACTTTTCCTATGACGACGATTTCTAATTGAAAATCAGGATGTTGCGTTTTTAACAAGTGCAAGGCTTCCTGCAAAAACCGGAATCCTTTCCGCTCTTCACCCACATTCATGGCAGCAAAAAGAAGTATGTGAATTTGAGGGTTTATACCTTTACTCAGCCGAAAATTTCTTTTCTCTGTTTCTGTTAATCGTTTAAATAATGCTACATCTATCGGATTGGGAATCGGACTGACTGGGTAGTTTTTTAACAAACTACTGGATCGCGCCACGGAAGCCAGCCATGCACTGCACGTAATAAATCGAATGTTTTTGGGAAAAAGCCGCTGTTTACGCCTCCATAAACGATGCGACAAATCGCCGGAAGATGGATTTTTCAGATAGGGGCAATGTCCGCAGGATTGTTGAAAATGATCGCAGCCCCTGCTGTAATGACATCCTCCGGTGAATGCCCACATATCGTGCAGGGTCCATACGATTGGTTTGCCCAGTAAAGATAATTGTTGAATGCCTTGCAAGGACAAAAAGCCCTGGTTGATCCAGTGCAAATGCAATACATCGGCTTCCCGTACCATAGGGTGATCGAGCAGGTTTTTTCCAAAATTAGCCAATGAAAAAGAAAATCGAACTGATTTATCGCGCTCAAACGGCAAAAAAGAAAGCCTTTCGGCATAAAATGGCCATCGGTTGCCGGCCTGATCTGCGCTGAGCATTTGGGCGTCCACGCCGGCTTGTTCCAATGCGCCCTTCAAACGCAAACATGCCACAGCGGCCCCTCCACGGGAATATGTATTAAGCAGTAAAACTTTCATATTTAGTTAAAGGTAGTCAACACAAAGTGGTTTTAAAAGAGAAGGTAAATTATCACTGATTGCCAATGCTTTCTCAACTATCAGCATTCTCAACACCTCAACATTCAGTATAATTTGTCGTTATTGTGGCCCAAAAGTCGTTCTTTTCAGCATCTTAGTTATGCCTTACGCTGTTCCCGTTCTTTTTTTGACTTTCAACCGACCGCAACATACAAGGGTGGTGCTGGAACGCCTGCGTATGTTGCAGCCACAGCGGCTCTATATTCATTGCGATGGGCCGCGGCCTCATCATGCTGATGACGAAAACAATGTCGCCGCAGTCCACGCAGTTATTAAAAATCAAATTGACTGGCCCTGTGAAATATTCACGCTCTTCAGAACCTCCAACATGGGACTGCGGGAAGGCGTTTTTGACGCCATCAACTGGTTTTTCAAAGCGGAAACGGAAGGGATTATTATAGAAGACGATTGTGTTCCCGATTTGTCTTTTTTCAGATTCTGCCAGGAGCTGCTGGAACGCTACCGGGACGACGAGCAGATTATGCACATTGGAGGTTCCAACCTGGCAGAAAAATGGACGGCTAACAATCAGGAGAGTTATATTTTTTCGAGGTTTTCATTCGTTTGGGGTTGGGCAAGCTGGCGGCGGGCCTGGGAAAAAATGTCGATAGACCTGGACGGACTTGATGAATTTGCGCACAGCGAATGTTTCAAACAATTTATGTCAAATTCGTTTTCCAAGGACTATATGCTGGATAAATTTCAAGATACGCAGCAGCTAAAAAATAATTCCTGGGCCTATGCATGGTTTTACAGCATCCTGAAAAACAATGGATTGTGTATTGTGCCGCATAAAAATTTAGTGCAAAACGTTGGGGTAGGGGAGCGGTCGGCCACTAATACGACCACCCCGAACAAAAAAGCCATGCTGCGAGCAAACCAGTTGGAATGGCCGATTGTTCATCCGGTTCAAAGATTGCCGAAACCGGAACTGGAGCAACATTTTTTTTATACTTCTCAAAAAAAACGCCATCGTTTGTTGTTGTGGTGGGCTTTGAAAAAATTGAATATCAGATGAATTATATCATATACGACCTCGAAGCCACCTGTTGGGAAAATCCGCCGCCCGACTATGTCCAGGAAACTATTGAGATCGGCGCTTACCGCATCAATCATTTTGGCGAGGTTCGTGGTAAATTCAACCGCTTTGTCCGCCCGGTCGTGCACCCGACGCTTTCTCCATTTTGCCGTGACCTGACCGGCATTACACAGGAAGATGTGAATCGGGCTAAAACATTTATCCCGGTCATTGAAGAATTTTGGGATTGGGCGCGTATCGAAGAAGAAGACTACACCTTGTGCTCCTGGGGCAATTTTGATAAAAAAATGTTTATCAGCGATTGCAAGTTGCACCGTCTTGCCTTTGAATGGGCAGAACCACATGCCAATCTGAAAGAACAGTACAGGCTCCTGAAACACATGCGCCAGGGTATCGGCCTGCGAAAAGCCGTCGAAAGTGAAGGAATACTTTTTACAGGACAGCACCACCGGGGCATTTCAGACGCTGAAAACCTGGTCAAATTGTTTCTGAAATACCTCGGCAACTGGACGGTCTGACTGATCTATGTAAATCCCAGGATTTTCAACATCGAATCCGCATCCTGTTCCTGAAAAATTTGCCAGTCCACGAATTCTCCATAATAGTTGCGATCAATCAAAATATGTTTGGGTGCGGGCAATAGACAGTGTTTCAGTCCGCCGTAACCGCTCAAGGCTTCCTGGTAAGCGCCGGTGTGGAAAAAACCGACACAAAGCGGCTCGTCTTTCTCCATGTCGAAAGCGGGCAGATACACCTGGTTAATATGAGCCTCCGAGTTATAATAATCGGCGTTGTCGCAGCTGATACCGCCGACGTTCACACGCTGGTATTCTTTGCTCCAGTGGTTAATAGGCAACAAAATAAACCGCTCCTTGATTCCCCAACTGTCGGGCAGGGTATTCATCAGCGAATTATCGAGCATGTACCATTCTTCCGAGTCATTTTGTTTCTTTTTGCCAATCACTGAAAAAATCGTTGCGCCGCTTTCTCCCACTGTAAACTTCCCGAATTCGGAAAAAATATCAGGCTCCGGCACACCTTCGCTGTCGCAGGCCTCTTTGATCATCCGTACAATTTCATTGATCATATAGGGATAATCGTATTCAAAACTCAAAGAATTCCTGATCGGCATACCGCCGCCAATATTCAGCGCAGTCAGGGTAGGGCATATCTTGCGCAACTCACAGTACGTTTTAATGCCTTTTTTTAACTCACTCCAGTAGTAAATGGTATCTTTTATGCCAATATCCACAAAAAAGTGGAGCATTTTCAACTCGAATTTCGGATTATTGAGATC
>JAYSZC010000516.1:0-10553 GCA_043738235.1 Lewinellaceae bacterium
GCTTTGGGAGCCAGTTCGAGTTTAAGTTTGCCTTTAAAATGGGTTAAAACCGACTGAATGGATGAAAAACCCACCAAAAACTGCCGGCTCGCGCGGAAAAACAGTTTGGGATCAAGCAGGGTGACTAATTTGTCCAGGCTAAAGTCAATGGGCAGGTGTTGCCCTTCGCGGGTGACTAAGAACGTGATTTTTTCATCGGAATAAAAATAGGCAATCTCCGTGGTTTCGATGCTGCGGATTTTAGTGCCCACCGTTATCATAAACCGCGTTTTGTATTCCGGCGCCCGCTGCCCGATGTATTGGAGCAGGGTGTTGAAATCCGGTTTTGAAAACTGTTCCTTCAAGGCCTTGTATTTGTCCAAAGCAGCCATCAGTTCTACCAGGTTCACCGGTTTGAGTAGGTAATCGATACTGTTTACCTTGAAGGCTTTTATCATGTATTCATCGTAAGCGGTCGTGAAAATGACCGGGGAAGTCAGCGGCGCCAGTTCAAATATTTTGAAACACAGATCATCTTCCAGGTGAATATCCATAAACACCAGGTCGGGTGAGTCGTTCCGGCGCAACCACTGCACGGCTTCCGCTACCGACGGCAGCATGGCCAATACGCGGATATTGGGATCGCACTTTTTCAACATGCCCTCCAGGCGCAGGGCTGTGAGATTTTCGTCTTCGATGATGATGGTGTTCATTTCCAGTAGGTAGTTATCCGTTATTAGTTATCGGTTATCCTTCAGGGTCTTTAATGTTCCAGTAGCATCAACCGCGCAACAGCGCCGGATGTAGTGTTAATACGACAAACATACACACCAGCCGGTAAATCATTGACTTAGTTATAAAGCAAGGGTATTTTTACAATAAAAGCATCTTCACACTCTCCGGCCCATACGGATCGTTCCGTGAGCAAACCGTATCGGTTAATGATGTTGTTTAAACCTGTTCCGGTGGAATGTTCCCGTTGGGGGCGGAGTTGCAGCCGGTTGCGAACAATCAGAAAATCGCCCTGAATAAATACCCGCACGACAAGCGGCTCTTTCAGTGACATCCGGTTGTGTTTCACAGCGTTTTCGATGAGTAATTGCAGGGTTAATGGTGCAATTTTATACTGATCCAGCAGGGGTTCAGGTAAATCAAATTGCAGATCAAACTTGTTTTCAAACCTGATTTTCAGCAGAAAGGCATACGATTGGATAAAGTCCAGTTCCGTGCGCAGGCTCACCAGGGATTGTTCTTTTTGCTCCAGAATATAGCGGTAGGATCGCGACAACTGATCGATAAATTGTTCCGAGAGTTCCGGGTTAACACGAACTAAGGAAGACAGAATGCTCAGGCTGTTGAACAGGAAATGGGGATTGACCTGGGTTTTGAGCAATGCAATTTCATTGAGCAATTGTTGTTTTTCGAGGTGTTCGGCTTTGTTCTGAAACGTTCGGGAATATTTTCTAAAATACAACTTACTGCTCCAGAATCCCAGCGCCAGCGCCGTCACCGCAAGTCCTGCATAAATCGCCTGAATGTCTTTCAGGCGCATCGTATCGGGCTGTCCGGCATCATTCCACACACTCCATAAACTATCGGTATTGACCTGCGCAGAAAGAGCAGGGCTTACAACAAATAAAAAAAGGAGGATGAATAGAGGTTTCATACGTTCAGACAAGCGATACATGGACTGCTCAAAAATAGCAAAAGTGTAGGTTCGCTCTTTGTCAAAACAAAGGTGTTTCGAACGTATAATCTGTGCAAATCAGGTTGGAGGAATGACTGAAAATAAAGGAGGAATGGTAAAAAAGGGGAGATGAAATCTTAAATTTTACATTTTTAAATTCAGGAGTTCCGCATTTGTTTGTAGTTTTGTAAAAGATAAAAGAATAAATCATGAACGGAATCGAACGCATTACAATTGACCCAAATATTTGTCATGGCAAGCCTTGTATTCGCGGAATGCGCTGGCCCGTAGAGGTACTTTTAGACCTTATAGCATCTGAAATGACGTGGGATGAAATACTGAAGGACCACCCTGAATTGGAACGTGAGGATATCCTTGCCTGCCTCAACTATGCCAAATTACTCGTTTCAGGCAAATCCTTTAAACAAGCAGCCTGATGCGTGTTATTTGCGATGTCCATATTGCATACAAAATCAAACATTTCTTTGAATCAAAGGGTATCGAAACATTCCATGTGAATGAACTCCCTGATTCATGGTATACTTCGGATAATGACATTACTGACTTTTTGGAATCTTACCTTCCAGTTTTAGAAAATGCTTTTAAAAACCCGATTTGTTTTGTTGAAATTGGAAAAGACTATTGTCATGTGGTATCACCCCAATAATTATCGGCCGACAAGCATATCCACCTATTCTACATCCGTCCGCAACAGCAATCCGGTTGCAATAGCTGCGATCACCGTGCGTGTTTCGGCATCCAGCTGAGGTTTTGCTTAACGCGCTACCCTGTTTCCTTTAAGAATTCTTTTTTCAAAGCGCATTTTCAAAAGGTATTTCAACAAAAAAAGGAAACCGTAGACCAGGCCGTACGACGAAAGTCATCCTCCCCTCTGATCTGGATCATCATCCTGAAATTTCTCAGCCTCCCATCTTGCACCGGTTTTTAACAGCAACCACCCGGTAAGATGAAGATCATGCTTTTACTCATACTGTTCAGTCTGACCCTCGCGGCGGGTTTCTTGCTGGCGTACCTGTGGGCAGCCCGCAACGGCCAGTTCGACGACGACTATACGCCATCGATCAGGATGCTATTCGACGAAACGGAAGCGCCCCCAACAGAGGAAATATCCGACAACATTCAATCACCCGTAGATAAAAAGTAATCAGCACAAAGCGTAGCATCTAATTCTCTGTTTATGAGCAACATACAACAATTTCAGTACGACAATCGGATTACACGGGCCTTCGGAACGGCCTCGTTCGTCTGGGGTGTGGTAGGGATGCTGGTAGGGATCATCATTGCCCTTCAGCTCATTTATCCATCTCTCAACCTGGGGCCTTGGCTCACTTTTGGACGTTTGCGCCCGCTGCACACCAATGCAGTTATTTTTGCTTTCGTCGGCAACGGCCTGTTTATGGGCATTTATTATTCTCTGCAACGCCTCTTGAAAGCCAGGATGTGGAATGACACCCTTTCCTGGGTGCATTTCTGGGGCTGGCAGTTCGTCATTCTTTGTGCCGCCTACACGCTTCCCATGGGCCTCACCACCAGCAGCGAATACGGAGAGCTGATTTGGCCGATCGACATCCTGATTACTTTGGTGTGGGTGGTTTTCGGGATCAATATGTTCGGCACCATTCTTACCCGGCGCGAAAACCACTTATACGTAGCGATTTGGTTCTATATCGCTACCTGGGTGACGGTCGCAGTGCTGCACATCGTGCGCAGTTTTGAATTGCCTGTTACGTTCACTCAAAGTTACCCGCTTTTTGCAGGGGTACAGGACGCCCTGACGCAGTGGTGGTACGGCCACAATGCGGTAGCGTTCTTCCTGACGACGCCTTACCTCGGCATGATGTATTACTTCCTGCCCAAGGCTGCAAATCGACCGGTTTATTCCTACAAACTTTCGATTATCCACTTCTGGGCGCTCATTTTTATCTATATCTGGGCCGGGCCGCACCACTTGTTGTATTCGGCCATGCCCGACTGGGTGCAATCGCTGGGAACGGTTTTCTCCATTATGCTGATTGCCCCATCCTGGGGTGGTATGCTGAACGGTCTGCTGACCCTGCGCGGCGCCTGGGACCGTGTGCGCCAGGATCCCGTTTTGAAATTCATGGTGGTAGCCGTCACAGCATACGGTATGGCGACTTTTGAAGGGCCGATGCTCTCCATCAAGTCGCTGAACGCTATCAGCCACTTCACGGACTGGACGATTGCTCACGTTCACGTCGGCGCATTGGGCTGGAACGGCTTCCTGACGTTCGGTGTGCTCTACTGGCTGTGGCCGCGTATGTACCGCACCGAGTTATACTCCGTTAAATTAGCCAACACACATTTCTGGATCGGCACCCTGGGTATCGTGGTTTATGCTGTTCCACTGTACTTTGCCGGCTGGACACAAGCGCTGATGTGGAAAGAATTCACACCGGAAGGCACGCTGGCTTGGGGCAATTTCCTCGATACTGTCACACAAATTATCCCGATGTACGCCATGCGCGCAGTAGGTGGCGGCATGTTCTTTATCGGTACCATTTTGGGTGTTTACAACCTGTACAAAACAGCGCAAAAAGGTTCTTTCCTGGCCAATGAGGATGCCCAGGCCCCTGCACGCGAACGCCAACTGGTAGCAAGCGATGGCGAACACTGGCACCGCTGGATCGAAAGACGCCCGATACAAATGTTGTTGTGGAGCACTGTCTTGATCGCTATTGGTGGCATTGTACAGATCATCCCAATGGTTTTTATTGAAAGCCAGGTTCCAAAAATATCTACGGTGAAACCATACACGCCCCTGGAACTGACCGGTCGCGACATATACATCAAAGAAGGCTGCGTGGGTTGTCACTCCCAACAAATCCGTCCATTCAGAGACGAAACCGAACGCTACGGAGAGTATTCAAAATCAGGCGAATACATCTACGACAGGCCTTTCCTCTGGGGCAGCAAACGCACCGGCCCCGATCTGATGCGGCAAGGAGGCAAGTACCCGGACAGCTGGCACTATAACCACATGCTTGATCCTACTACGATGTCGCCCGGGTCGATTATGCCGGCTTATCCGCACATGCTGGAAGATGCCTTGGACCTCAGCGATTTGCCGGCCAAAATTTCCGCCCTGCGCAAACTCGGTACGCCTTATCCGCGCGATTTTGAAAAATATGCCATTACAAATGCACAGGAACAAGCCAAAAAAATTGCGGCAAATCTTGCTTCGCAGGGCGTCAAAGATCAGAACATCGAAGACAAAGAGATTGTAGCGATCATAGCCTATTTGCAACGCCTCGGCACTGACATTAAAGTGCAGCCTGCATCGGAGAAGTAAAAGAGCGCATGGTGTATTGATCCTGACTGCTGAAAATGGAGTCGGGATCAATACAGCACTCCCGTCGAATCATACTTAATTCAAGAAACATGTACAAATACATCCTTCAATCAGTCGATGGCATTCAGTGGTTTGGCATCAGCACCCTATTGCTCTTTTTCGGTACTTTTTGCGTGGTTTCCATCCGGGCGTTTATTTCCCAAAAAGAGGAAATGCAACGTATGGCAAACCTGCCATTAGAGGATTAGGGTTCAACCCTCATTTCGTGACTATCAATTTTTTCAAACAATGAAATCTACCAAATATCTGACCGCGCTCCTGCTGCTGTTGATAGCAGCGGAAGGATACAGCCAAACGGCCCCGCCCGCCGCACCTGCTACATCAGCCCAGGACTTACCCCATATCATGTCGTGGGTGCTGGGCATCGCCAGCGCTGTACTATTCATCGTTGCGATGATCTACATCGTTAAGGTCAACCAGTTTTTATATAAAAGAGTCATCACCCTGGAGGCTCAAAAAAGTGGCATGACGCTGCACGTCGAGGCCGTGCCTGCCGTACAGGTGGTCGGCGAAGATTTTTGGACCCGCATGCGCAAAAAGTACTGGGAAAACCCGGTGCCGATTGAAAAGGAATCCGACATTATGCTCCAACATGCCCATGACGGTATTTATGAACTGGACAATCGCCTGCCGCCCTGGTGGATCAATATGTTCTTCATTACCATCGTCTGGTCAATGGGTTACATGTATTACTACCACTGGGGAGGGAACGGGCTTTCCCAAAAAGAGGAATACCAGGAGGAAGTTGAAACTGCGAAAAAGCAGATTGCCATTGCCCTGGCGGGTAAAGCAAGCTCTGTAGACGAATCGAATGTGACAATTGTGTCGGAAAGCAGCCTGGTTTCAGAAGGTGAACTGATCTATAAAAACTCATGCGCCGCCTGTCACGGACAGCTGGGAGAAGGCGGCGTAGGCCCCAATTTCACCGATGACTACTGGATTCACGGCGGGGGCATTAAATATCTTTTCAAAATCATTAAATATGGCGTACCCGAAAAAGGTATGATTTCATGGCAGGCTCAACTCAAACCTGCCGACATGCAGAATGTGGCAAGTTATATCCTGAGCCTGCGAGGCACCAATCCGCCGAATCAGAAAGCGGCGCAGGGCACCCTGTGGACGGGCGACGCAGCGCCGGATTCAAGTGCCGTAAACGCGCCGGGAACAGAAAATAAGTAAAAGGGCAAAATTGCACCCTGTAATAACCTCCTGCATCCTTCTAATTGTACAATTATGCCATCCGAATTCAAACAACCTTTGTTCGAAGACACCGAGGACTACCGCGATCATATCGCTACGGTCGATCAATCAGGCAAGCGGATATGGTTATACCCCAGGCGTCCCTCGGGACGTTTTTACAATGCCCGTACCTGGGTGAGTTTTATTTTTCTGGCTATTTTTCTGGTCATACCGTTTATTAAAGTAGACGGCGAACCGCTCCTGTTATTCAATGTATTAGAACGAAAATTTGTGTTGTTCGGCCTGCTGTTTACACCACAGGATTTCCACCTGTTTGTATTAGCCATGCTGACTTTTCTGGTATTCATCATATTGTTCACGGTCGTGTACGGGCGTTTATTTTGCGGGTGGGTTTGTCCGCAGACAGTTTTTATGGAGATGTTTTTCCGCAAGATCGAATACTGGATCGAGGGGAATGCCGGAGAACAACGCAAACTCGATAAAGGGCCCTGGACGGCTGAAAAAATTCGCAAAAAAGGACTTAAACACCTGATATTTTTCAGCATCTCCGTCATTGTATCCAATTATTTCCTGGCTTATATCATTGGCATGGATCAGGTCTTGGTCATCATCCGCGAACCCATCGGTCAAAACCTGGGCGGCTTTATAGCCATGCTTATTTTCTCGAGTATGTTTTACGGCGTTTTTGCCCAGCTCCGCGAACAGGTTTGTACAACGATTTGCCCCTATGGCCGTTTACAAAGTGTTTTGCTGGTAAAAGATTCCGTCGTGGTTGCTTACGATTTTGTACGCGGCGAACCGCGCGGCAAATTGAAAAAAGGTACGGCAAACGCTGCAGCATCGGACGGCCAGGGCATACAAACAGCGTATTCCGGCAATCCTGCCGAGCAAATCCGGGAAGCGGTGGGGAGCGCCTCGTCGGATATAAAACGACCTGCACTGGCTAAAGGCGATTGTATCGACTGCAATCTGTGCGTCGCTGTTTGCCCTACCGGTATCGACATTCGCAACGGCACACAACTGGAATGCACCAACTGTACCGCCTGTATTGACGCCTGCGATGAGGTGATGGTCAAAATTGACAAACCGCGTGGTCTGATTCGTTACGATTCCATGACGGGCATCGAATCGGGCGTTCGACAAATATTTACACCCCGCGTTTATGCCTATTCGGCTATGTTAATCGTACTGCTGGCCTTGGATGTTTTCCTGCTGGCGCGGCAGGGCGTTGTTGAATCTATTATTCTCCGTTCGCCCGGACAGCTGTACCAAACGAAAGACGACATGCACCTGACCAACTTGTACACGTTTATTTTGATCAATAAATCAAAGAAGGAACTACCGGTTCAATTGCAGATAGTAACGCCCGGCGGGCACATTTCAATCGTCGGGAAAATACAGGACAGCATTCCGAAGGGCGGTAAAATAGAAGGCGCTTTTTTTGTGGAAATGCCTGTGGATCAATTAGATGGACGAAAAACATCCATTGTGATAGAGGTCATTTCCAATGGCAAGAAGATCGATGAAATAGAGACTAATTTTATGGGACCGGGCAAATAAAAGGGCAAAATTGCAAAGGGCAAAAAGCAATGTAGCGCATTGATTTAAATTGCTTTTTGCCCGTTGCAATTTTGCCTTTTTTACTTAAATGATTACATAAAAATCCTGAAAATACCTGTCACTTTCAAACGCTCTTAGCACATGAAATTCAACTGGGGTACCGGCATTGCATTGGTTTATGCCGCTTTCGCAATCACCATGGTCGGCATGGTCATCACTTCGAGCCGGTATGATCCGGGACTTGTTCAGAAGGATTACTACAATCTTGATCTGAACTACCAGGCACACATGGATAAAAAACAAAACACCAACCAATTGGCTATACAGCCTGCTGTGCGGTTCGACAAGGAAGGAAAGTCGGTTGAAGTGCGATTACCGGCAAATATGACAGCCGCTTCGGGTACTGCCCGCTGTTACCGTTCCGCCACCACCGGTGAAGATTTTACAAGCAAAATTGAACACAGCAATACCCTGAGTATACCGGCAGACCAGTTGACACCTGGTCGCTGGCACATCGAACTCGACTGGGAGTCGGATGGAAAGACTTATTATTATGAAACAACCTTTATCGTCACTAATGCCTGATTTCAAAGCATGTTAACGCCCTTGTTGCTCGGACTCGCAGGCAGCCTGCACTGCGTCGGCATGTGCGGCCCGCTGATGCTGGCCATACCGCTACCGTCTTCGGAGCGCCGGGCTATACTGTTGCAGATGCTGGTGTACCATACCGGACGCATTCTGACGTATTCGGCATTGGGGCTGCTTTTTGGGCTGCTGGGCAAAGGCATTGCGATGGCAGGGTTTCAGCAGGTCTTATCCCTTGTTGCCGGTTTTTTTATCGTAGCAATGGCTTTCGTGGCATGGCGTTTTGAGCAATTGGTCACGGCATTGCCCGGCTTTGGCGCGTTTACCCGTTCCATACAACGTCAGATGGGATATTTGATGCGCAGCCATCCGGGCAGCGCCACTTTTTCATTGGGTTTGCTGAATGGTTTGCTTCCCTGCGGTATGGTTTACGCTGCTTTGGCCGGCGCCATTTCCACGTCCAATAGCATGGAAGGAGGCATTTTTATGGCGTTTTTTGGACTAGGCACTTTACCGCTGCTGTTGACAGTCACGGTGATAGGGCGTTCCTTCAGCCATTCCATGCGCACAAAAATGAAGGTTTTGCAACCGATACTCCTTACCTTGGCAGGTATCCTGTTGATCCAGCGCGGACTTCATATTGACCTTTCTTTATTTGAATCAGCAGTGCCAAAAGCAGGATATGAGTGCCATTGAAATGAAGCCTTCTCCACTTACAATTATCTCCGACCATCCGGGTAAAAACGCGGGCATTACGCTCTACCTCAAGCGCGACGAGCTATTACACCCTTCCATACAGGGAAATAAATGGCGCAAACTCGAACCGGTTATTCGTTTATTGCAGCAGGGAACCTTCAAGGGCATATTGACTTATGGCGGCCCTTTTTCCAATCATATTCACGCCGTAGCAGCAGCGGGCAAGGCATACCAATTTCCAACTTCCGCCATTTTACGCGGATTGTCGGCGGATATGAACAATCCAACGCTGGCTTATGCACAGTCCTGCGGTATGCGCTTCTTTCCGGTGAGCAAAAAGGACTATGACAATGGAACGGCCAGTGCAGTTATCCGGCAGATTGTAATGCAATACCCGACGTATTGCCAATTACCGGAAGGCGGCGTCACAACGGAAGCTATCAAAAGTTGTGCGGCAATTTCAGCGGAAATCATGGCCCAAACACCAGGTATCGCCCCTGAAAAACGATTTATCGCCATTCCTGCCGGCACAGGCGCCACTGCTGCCGGAGTAATCGGCGGCTTGGGCGATGCGGGTACGGTGCTGGTTTTCCCAGCCGCCCCGCATGGCGTGAGTGAACGCAGTATCCGGGCGAGGGTGGAAGCAGTTTTTGATGGAATCAATCCGCCTTTTCAGTTTAAAACCAACTATATATTTGGAGAATTCGCGGCTTTTCACCCAGAATTGATTGAATTTGTACGGGATTTTCAATCGCAGACCGGTATTCTGCTCGATCCGATTTATACGGCCAAAATGATGTGGGGCATTTTTGAATTATTGGAAAACGGCTATTTTCCTGATGGCAGTGTCATCACTGCCGTGCATACAGGCGGACTACAGGGTTGGGATGGTTTCAGGCAACGGTTTGGTGTTGATCTTTTTCAACCATCTTTATGAAAACGCCACAAACTAAAACCCATTACCCTTTTCTGCCATAAACTTATGCAAGCTGCTCATAGCAGACTTTTGTACTTTTTTGTGCAGAAAAGTGGTCCATCCCAATAAAAGTCCTGTAAAACCAAGCGCTTGCCTGGCCCAGCGGTAAAAATTGAACGTGTCCGTATGCGACCAGATTTTTCCATCCCGAAAGATGAATTCGGCATGGATGATATTGTGCACTTTACGGGCCGTCTGGGAGAAGGTATACCGTGCTTCCCAGTCGGCTGAACCGTGTTGCGCATCGGCTGTAACATTAAAAAATGTCAGTTCAAGGTCTTTACCGCGTGTACACAGCATTTGCCACATGGCAGGGACTTCTTTTCCCCGCAGGTCAAAAGCCGCATCAATAAAGGTAGCCTCCGGGTGATAACATTCGGCCATTTTGCGGTAATCTTTCCGGGCAAAGGCCTCATAAAAGGACTGAATGAGCAATTGATTCGGGTGCATAGTCAAATGGTTTAAGCCGCTAAGATCGT
>JAYSZC010000517.1:0-3958 GCA_043738235.1 Lewinellaceae bacterium
GGTCTGGAAGGTTATGAACTGTATGCCTGCCCGGATCAGTATTTTGTCCGCGGCGGATTCATGGCTGCGGTCGGGAAAGCCCAAAACCTGAGTTTCTCGCTAGCGGGAAGATGGGAAGGAATCCCGGCGTTTGATGCTTTTGGAGGCCAAGTCGCCTATCGCCGCCCCGGTTACGTAGTGGCCATTGAACCCGGCGTATCCCTGCGTGCAGGCAAACACAGCTTCGGCTTACTGGTACCTTTCAATTTTATCCGGAACCGCATACAAAGCGCTGCCGACCTTGCGAGACAGGATTTGGAAAATGCAGCGGATCCATCCAAAAATGTACATATACAAGGCGATGCGGCATTTGCGGATTACTCCATCAATTTCACTTATTCCTACCGCATCGGGAAATTGTTTCATAAAAAATCGGATCATTAATAACAGAACCTCAGCCTGTTAACCATCGGATAGTTTAGTTAGTTTGACTGTAAACGATGAAACAAAATTTCTCTTTTGTCATTTGTGCACTGTGCTATCTTTTTGGCGGAACGGTATCCATGCTGCTTTCCGCCAATTTGCCGGTAGTCGTCTCGGAGCTACAAGGCGGGAATGTAACAGAATCCGAGTTGGCCGATATCGGCGCCTTTCTGAGCGCAGGTTTTTTGTATGGCTGGATGCTCGGAGGTTTAGCGCTGGGTGTTGTCAGCGATAAAATCGGACGGGTGAAAACACTGGCCTTTTCGACGGCTCTTTATGGTTTGTTCACTTGTCTGATTGTTTGGGTACAGGACTGGCACATGCTGCTTTTTTACCGTTTTATGGCGGGTTTCGGCGTGGGCGGCGTATTATTGGTCAGTACAGTATACCTCGCTGAAATATGGAAGGCTGAAACCCGGGCTGTTGTTTTAGGGCTTCTGGCTGTCACTTTTCCCGTAGGCATCGTGTTGAGCGGCGCCATGACAGCCGGTTTTTCGCATTGGCAACAGACGTTTTCACTCGGTGCTATTCCATTGTTGCTGGCTGCCGTAGCCTGGTTTTATCTGCCCGAATCTGCCGCGTGGCAAAAGACAAAACAACAAGATCAGCAGGAGCGGCCTTTGTGGTCGCTCCTGTTTGCTCCCGAACACCGGCGCAACCTGGTGCTGGGCGCCATCATTTACGGGGCCGTTTTGGTGGGTTTGTGGGGACTTTTCTCCTGGTTACCGACGTGGGTGCAGGGCTTGCTGGAAGGTGTCTCGGACGGACAAAAGGAGCGCGGACTGACAATGATGCTGCTTGGAATGGGCGGTATTGTAGGTGGTATTTTTTCAGGTTTCCTGATGCGGCAATTGGGGTCGCGTAAGACGCTGCTGCTCACCTTTGCAGGCATGATCGTCGTCTGCGGCCTGCTTTTTTTGACCAATTCCCGGTTTTCTCCTATCATCTATGCTGAAATGGCCTTGTTGGCTATGTTTTTCGGGATCAGTCAGGGGGCCTTATCGGGTTATATTCCCGCTTTGTTTCCGGCCAATATCCGGGCGACCGCAACGGGTTTTTGTTTTAATATTTGCCGGTTTTTCACTGCGACAGCCGTGTTTTTTGTCGGCGCCCTCGTACATGTACTCGGCGGATTCGGCAATGCACTGCTGACCTTTGCATTGGCATTCGTGGTAGCGATGGTAGCGGCGTTTTACAGCCCCGAAACCGAAAAAACGATGTAACTGACGGAACACGGATTGAACGGATTAGACACGGATTTTTTGTAAATATCTCTTTAAATCCGTGTCCAATCCGTCAAATCCGTGTTCCTTTTATCCAAAGTCTATGGCACATATTCATTTGACCCAACAACTTCCCGGGATCCGCAATTCAATCCTCATCCCTCAACCCCCATCCCTACTAATGCGGAAACACCCCGTCCACCATCGCCATACCTTTTCCAAAAGCCGAGCGGTCGAGGTGCAGGTTAGCTTGCACATCGTCGAAAAAGAACACCAGGTTTTCGGTTGCCATATTGCCGGTTAGTTCGTCTTTAGCCATAGGGCAGCCGCCGTAACCCCGCAGCGCGCCGTCGTAGCGGCGGCAGCCATTGCGCCAGGCGGCTTCAATTTTTTCGCGCCAGTTGTGGGGTTGTGTGTGCAGGTGCGCTCCGAACTCGATGTCCGGGTAGGCAGCAATCAGGTTGCCGAATAAATAGGAAATATTCTGTGGATTAGAGCAGCCGATGGTATCGGATAAGGAAAAAATACGGATGCCATAAGGGGCGAGTACATCCACCCAGCGCTGCACAATTTCCACGTTCCATGGATCGCCGTAGGGATTTCCGAAGCCCATTGAGATGTACAGCACGAGTTGTTTGCCGTATTTTTCACAAAGTTCCTGGATGGATTTGGTGCGCTCCACACTTTCTGCGATGGTGGCATTCGTATTGCGCAACTGAAAGGTCTCGCTGATGCTGAACGGATAACCCAGGTATTGTATTTCCGGGTGTTGACAAGCCTCTAGTGCGCCGCGTTCGTTCGCGACGATGGCTAAAAGTTTCGTGTTAGTGCCGGAAAGGTCTAATTTTGCGAGCACTTCTGCGGTATCACGCATTTGCGGGATGGCTTTGGGGCTGACAAAAGAACCAAAGTCGATCGAATCAAATCCGACGCGCAACAATTGATTGATATAAGCCGCTTTGGTGTCCGTTTCGATAAAACGGACAATGCCCTGCATGGCGTCACGCGGGCATTCGATCAGTTTGGTCGCTTTGGAGACTGTGGGCAATTGTTCGATTCGGGATGGCAATTTGAAATACTTTTGGTGTTATGGCAGAACAAATATGATCGGCCAAAGTTAAGGACTTCAAGTGTTTTGGTGTTTTAGTGTTTTTGTGTTTTGGGCTGCCAACGCCGGGAATACCAAAATGACTAAAGCGAAGCACCTCAAAAACACCAAAACACAAAAACACATACAATGAAAAATAAAGGTCTTTTACTCACACTCGGTTTTTTGCTTTTTGTCCTGGGAATCACCTCGATCATTATGACCCTGGTAGGCGTCCGCTGGGTATTTTTGGGTTGGCTGGAAATGGGCGGAGCGCTGCCGGCGTTCGTACTTAAAATTATAATGTCCATCGCCGGGGTGTTGCTGATCGTGTTGTCGCGCACGGATTGGGATGAAGAAAGGAAGGAGAGCAGCGAACCATAAGCGCGATTGGCTGCAATGCACTACCTTCGCCTCCCTGATATGGAAGTTCAAAGTGCAGAATTTATTGCCAGTTATCCGAAAGTAGGCGCCTGTCCCAAAGATGGCCGCCCTGAATTCGCATTTATCGGGCGCTCCAACGTGGGCAAGTCCTCCCTGATTAATATGCTGACCCACAAGGGTTTAGCCAAGGTTTCGGGCACGCCGGGCAAAACGCGGCTACTCAATTTTTTTCTGATCAACCATTCATGGTACTTAGTCGATTTGCCCGGTTACGGCTATGCCCGGGTATCCAAATCCCAGCAGAGAAACCTGCAGGGCATGATAACCAGTTACTTCCGCGAACGGGAAGAACTGATTTCGGCCTTTGTATTGATTGATTCGACGATTCCGCCGACCAAAATCGACCTGGATTTTATCAATAATTTCGGCGAGCTCGAAGTTCCATTTGTCATAGTTTTTACAAAAACCGACCGCATCGGTAAGGATACCATCCACAAAAACATCGACTTGTTTATGGCGGAATTGTCCAAAACCTGGGAAACGCTGCCACCGTATTTTATCAGTTCCGCGGAAAAAAGAATCGGTAGGACCGAATTGCTGGAGTACATCGCCAAGTGGTCGAAACCAGATAAAAAAGAGTAGATATCCGGTTGATTGTCAGCCAAGTATTATATGAAAAAAGAAGTTACCATATATCCCCGTATCATCGAGCGCATCGAAGACTGGCCCATTTACCGGCTCAGCAAGGATCGCGCGGAGTTTATCCGGGAAATAGATGAGTTTACGTTCAAACGTCTGGTGA
>JAYSZC010000518.1:0-3957 GCA_043738235.1 Lewinellaceae bacterium
CCACCTCAAGCCATCAAACCTTTCAAACCATCAAACCTCTACAAACTATCAAACCCTTTCTAAAAAATATACCGCAGCCCCACCTGCATCTGCCAGCGGCTCAGCAGGCTGAAATCCTGTACGAAAGTGTCTTTAATGCTGGTATCGAACGAATAGGTCGGAATACCTGTGGCAAAATCGGTACTTACGCCCAGGGGCTGTGTGGTTGACGGAATCTGGCGCACACCCCAGCCGTTGTTGAGCAGGTTGCCGACATTCAGAACATCGAGGCTGAGTTGAATGGTATTTCCCCAGTTCATGTTAAAATCCTGGAGGATACGCAAATCCCAGTTGTTGTACCACGGACTCAGGATGCCGTATTTTTCCACCACACTGCCGCGATTTTCACTCAGGTAATCGTCCTGTGCAATAAAGGCTTTGAACGCATCGCGCTGGTTGCTTGCAGTGGCGCCTGCAAACTGCATCTGATCGATCTGTGCGTCCGTCGGAATGTACATCAGGTCATTGTTCCCCGAGCCGTCGTTGTTGATATCGCCGGTGTAGGTATAGGAGAAACGGCCTCCTTTGGCATACTGGAAAAAGATGCCGACAGAGGTGGCAAAGCGACTGCCTTCCGCACCGCCGTACGTGAATTTTTTGTTGAAAGTGCCTACAACACGGTGTTTATTGCCGTAGAGGGATGGCCCTTCCACCGCCTGATTCACATTGCCGTAAGCGGGGTTGCGGTCATAAGCATCGGAAGAAATTTCCGCCTCGATAGAAGAAGCGTCCGTTGCGTCGAGGTAATTGTATCCCAGACTGGCGTTAAAACCATTGCCCCAGCTGCGTTGCAGTTGCAGGGTAATATTGGTGGATGCGCCTACATCCGTATTGGTGAAAACATAGGCATTCGTGATACCACCGAATAAATGGCGGACACGGTCTTCGTTGCGGTAAACGGGGCGGCTGTCGCCGGGCGCATTCAGGCGACCACCCGGCAGGTTGAGGCCGTAGTTGCGCACCATCATACCGTTGATGTCTTTCGTGTAGATCACGTCGGCGGAAGCGACCCAGCCCGCGCCGAATTTCTGATCGAATCCGATATTGCTGCGCCACACCTGTGGAAACTGGAATTCGGGATGCGTCACACAGTAGAAGAAAAAGTTGGGATTCGCCACCTGGTTGCCGATCCAGACAAAGGGGAAACGGCCGCTGAACAAACCGGTACCGCCGCGCAATTGCATGGTCTGATTGCCTTTGATATCCCAGTTAAAACCGACGCGCGGATTGAACAAGGGTTTATCCGTCGGCAATTGAGTATGGTCGAATTGAATGCTCTTTCCATCTTCGTCAAAATACTGAATTTCAGGCTGATAGCAGCAGCCGGTGGGCGCCGAGAGCGGCTTCAGTTTTTCCGCTATCAGTTCCGGTGTATTAAAATACATCGGTTTGTCGATCCGAATACCTGCCGTAACGGTAAAGTCTTTACCTAAAGCTATTTCATCCTGGATGTAGGCGCTGATCTGCCCGAGGTTGGTGTAAGACCAGTTCCATTTATTCAAAGGATCGGTTTGGTTTTCGTTAAATGTTCCTTTTGCCGCATTGGCGAGGGCCAGCACTTGTCCGGATGCCACCGAATCGAGGAAGGCTTGCGGACTTACATAATCCGGCCCGAAAACGCCCGCGTATGCGCCCAGGTTAAAGGCGTTGTCAAAACTGAAACGTTCAAAAGAGCCGCCTACCGTCATCGTGTGTTTGCCTAAGTACAGGTTCAGGTTGTCCGTCACCTGGAAAACATCCTGGTTCAGGTTGTTGTAAATGGAAAACGGTTCGTGTCCGGCGATGATGTAGCGCGTACCGTCTTTCAGGATATTGATACTGGGAAATGGGTCGGAAAACGGATCGCGGCTATCCCGGAAAGCGGAAAAACCGACTTGCAGTTTGTTGGAAGCAAGTCCACCGAAAGTCGATTTAAGTTCGGCAATGCCCTGGTTCAGTTTGTTGTTGATCTGGTAACCGGCATTCCGGAATTGAAGCGTGGTGAAATCGGGGCCGCGCCGACCGATAGCGGAAGGGTGGGCCGGTTTCTCTTTGGAAGCGTCCAGCCAGTTGTAGGTAATACTGAATTTGTGGTCGGTGCTGATGTTCCAGTCTAATTTAAAAATACCCTTCTGGTTCGGCGCATCAAACGTAAAACCTTCGTAAGGCCCCGGGTCGTAATTCAGGCTGCGCAGCGCGTTGTCGACGGCTTCGAGATCGGAAGCGAGCACGCGCGAAATGCCCGGGCCACTGGCGCCCCTGTTCGCCACAAAAGCCGAACCCAGGTCGCTGCGGCGCTCCAATTCCGCATTGACGAAGAAAAAGAGTTTGTTTTTGATAATCGGGCCACCCAGACTAAAACCCGTTTGGAACTGCGTGAGGTCGCCTTTGGGCGCTTCCACGCCGTCTACTTTTTTCCCGATCAGGTTCTGGTTGCGGAAAAAGCCGAATACCGTGCCCGTAAATGTATTGGTACCCGATTTGGTGACGGCATTGATCGCAGCGCCGGTAAAACCGCTTTGAGTCACGTCATAAGGCGCATACGCTACCTGAATCTGGTCGATGGCGTCGAGCGAAACCGGCTGTGCGTCTGCCTGCCCGCCCGGCGTGGCCGCATCGAGTCCGAAGGGATTGTTGAAAATGGCCCCGTCGAGAGAAAAGTTGTTGAACTGGTCGTTGCGGCCTGCAAAAGAATTGCCATCGGACGCAGGGCTGAGCCGGGTGTAGTCGGCTGCCGAGCGGCTGATGGTAGGCAAGGTGGTAATCTGCTGCCGGCTGATGTTGGTAGCCGCGCCGGTGCGTTCGTCATTGACCACACTGCCCCGCCCACCGCTGATTTCTACCTCGCCGAGGGTGGTCGTGCTGCTGCTGAGTTTGAAATCGAGGGGCAGGCGTTGACCTACGGAAAGCATAATGCCTTCCTCCAGATTTTTCTCATAACCGGTGAAAACTACTTCGATGGTGTACGGCCCGCCGACACGCAGGTTGGCCAGGGTGTAACGACCGTCGGTGCGCGCGGTGGCGCCGGTATAGGTGCCGGAAGGCGTGTGGAGCGCGCGTACGGTGGCGCCGACCGCCGGTACGCCGGATTCATCTGAAACAATACCAACCACTGTTGCAGTGGTTACCTGAGCGAAAAGGCATACCGAAGTCAGCATGACTGCGGTTGTAATGCCGAGCAAACGTTTCATCATGGTAGATTTGATTTTGAAATGATAGGATAGAGTTAAGTTCAGGATTATTAAGTTTAGTAGT
Organism: Lewinellaceae bacterium; assembly: GCA_043738235.1. GTDB lineage: Bacteria > Bacteroidota > Bacteroidia > Chitinophagales > Saprospiraceae > M3007. Next base: position 3,274 of record JAYSZC010000518.1, read on the forward strand.
TATCCGTTATTAGTTATTGGTTATCAGTGTTCATAATCAAGCATTTACAAAGAATTTAGCCAAAACTAATTTTGCATACCTACTTATATTCAACACAAAGTGATTTTCAAACCATCAAACTTTTCAAACCCGACAACGCCTATTTTCGACGCAAAGAAAACAATGTAAAGCGAATGTTAAGTTCAAGTGAAGCAAAGACTTTAAAACTTAACATTGGTTGTTTCCGGCCGGTATATCCGAAACTCTTTGCTGCCGCCTTCGTAAATATTTCGAGTACCGGTTTCTGCAAATCCCGATTTGAGCAGTACGTTTTGAGAAGCGCTGTTTTCAAATGCGGTAAAAGCCACGATATATTCGGGTTGTTTCAGTTGAAACAGGTAATCGCAAAGCGCCGGGGTTAGTTCGCTGGCAAGGCCCTGCCCCCAGTATTCGGGCGCAATGGTATAACCCACTTCGTACTCTCCGGTAGCAGGATCAAAAGCGACATGCCGGGCAACGACATAGCCGGCAAATGATCCGTTTTCTTTCCATTCTACCATGAAAACGCCTAATCCCGGCTGTTTCTGACTGTATTGTATCCATTCTGCCATGCGCCCCTGTACAACTTCCGGGTCGTCGGTAGCAGGCCTGATATGGCGCATCACTTCCGGGTCTGACTGTAATCGAAAAATCTCGGGGAAATCG
>JAYSZC010000519.1:0-10530 GCA_043738235.1 Lewinellaceae bacterium
TTCTTTAAAACTTTCCAATAATTATTGGGGTTTGGACTATCCGTTAATATGCCCACTACATCAACAATAGAGATATACCATTTCTCTTGTTCGCTATCCCATAGCGTTCTTACTTTTCTGTCTTCGAATATCTTTATTTCATTTTCCTTTTTCATGGTGTTGTTTTGTTTTCTTTAAGAGGGTTACAAGTTATGCCTGCTCTTCTATCGCTCTGCTTACAATACGAATGCCCGTTTTGAGGGTTTGCAGCTGCATCTGCTTTTCGGCCAGGCGCTTTTCGTTGATAGCGTAGCCCTGCACCAGGTATTCTTTGAGGCGTTGGGTGGCCCATTGGCGGAATTGAGTGCCGCGCTTTGAGTTTACACGGTAGCCGACGGAAATGATGGCGTCAAGATTATAGTATTTAATCTCTCGTTTTACTTGCCTGTTGCCCTCGATTTGAACTACCGAGAAAAACTCGGTAGTTGCCGTTTCATCAAGTTCGCCTTCTGAAAAAATGTTTTTCAGGTGCAGGCCAATGGTATCCGAATCTTTATCAAAAAGATGTGCCATCATTTTTTGTGATAACCACACCGTTTCTTCCTCAAATGTTACCTGAACCTGGGTTGCGCCATCGGGGCTTTTGTAAATTTCTATTTGATTATTCATGGTCTGAAACGTGTTTTAGATGATTATGATGAATGATTTTAACAGGTTAGCGGAAATTATTTCATTCAGTTGGGCTTTCAATGTGTTGCTCGTCTTCGTCCTCCTTTTCCCGGTTAAAATTGTTCAACTCCTGCATCAGCATGGTCTCCAGTTCTTTCGTTGGCAGCAGTAGTTTGTATTCGGCTATACCAATGGGTTTGTTGATGTCTTGCAGGGCTATTTCCACGTCGAGATGATCTTTGTCGGCACAGAGAATGATACCGATCGAGGGGTTTTCTTCGGCTTGTTTTTCGAGTTTGTCCAATAAACCCAGGTAAAAATTCATCTTGCCTACGTATTCGGGTTTAAATCTGCCGATTTTCAGTTCGAGGGCCACCAGGCACCGCAGGCCCCTGTGGTACAACAGGATGTCCACGAAATACTCTTTCCGGTTGTATTCGAGCCTGTACTGATTGCCGATGAAGGTAAAGCCCTTGCCAAGTTCGAGAATAAACTGCTTGATTTTTTCTACGAGGCGTTGTTCTAGTTCCGTTTCCCGCAGGGCTTGCGTTAAAAGCAAATTGTGCCCCCAAGGCAAAACTGCGACAGCCTGTCGCAGTTTTGGAGAAGCGTCCTTGTATTGCTCGTAAAAACGCTTCATGTCCCACAAATTACGAGGCGAAAGTCCCATATCGGGGAATTCTGCTTTCAAATCGAATGACAGTCTGTTCACAACACCTGCGCCATGCCCTTTTTCGATTTTTCTTTCGGAGAGCAATTTGCCTAAATTCCAATACACGCCCATCGCTGCGGTGTTTACCTGTCTGGCAATGGAGATTCGGGCGGTTTTAATTTCTGCAAGCGCCAATTGAAAAATTTCAAAATACTGCTTGTCCAATTCCATGATTTATACTTTTATTTTTCGGCTACTTTGCGACTACCGGGAATGTGAACTCCCCGCCAAAAAAGGAAAACAAATATAAGGTAAAAAGTAGGTATCTCTGCAAGGGAAAAGCCGCTAAAATCCTGGAATACAAACGAATAAATCTCCTTTTTCCAGCATTTGAAATACTCTGGAAATATTCTCTTTCATAGGCTTTATTGGCGTTATACTCAGTTATAATTTACTTTGTAGTAATTCTTTTGCCGCTTCGTTTTTACAAGTTCCATAACGCTGCCGCCGGTTCATCAGTTCCGTCTTGTGATACGAGTGCGACCTCAAATTTACTTCGTATATTCCAAAATATCTCCGGGTTGGCAATCCAAAACTTTGCAGATAGATTCAAGCGTGCTGAAACGGATGGCCTTTGCCTTTCCTGTTTTTAGAATAGACAGGTTGGACAGGGTCAAATCCACCTTTTCTGAAAGTTCATTTAATGACATTTTTCTTTTAGCCATCATGACATCAAGATTTACAATGATAGGCATATCTTATATAGTTAATTCGTTTTCAGATTGGATTTCTACGCCCTTTTTAAAAACCTGGGCTATAATAAATATCACTCCGGCCAGAAAGATGAATTCTCCCGAATTCCAATGCTCTTGCCGGTCTAAACCGTATTTGCGCAACCATCCCTGATGACCATTGGCGAGCATGGAGAGTACCCAGATTTCTAATATCACATAGCTGACTCGTTCTATTAATATGGCTGTGCTGCTTTGGAAAGGGTTCTCCAGATTGATTTTCGACAAAATTTGTATGACTAAGTATGCGGTGTACGCTTTCAATCCTGATAAAGCAATCAAAGACAATACCGCGATGGAATAATGCCAGATGCTGGATTCCCGAAGTGGGAAAAGATCCAGCCCGTCATACAGTTTTTTGGCGCCTTCAGGGTTGGCCATACTGACAAGATATGACACCAGGATTGCGCCGCCCTGGATAAGTAAGCCGATGAATACGATCCAGGATAAGACATGCATGGCTTCCAGGATGCTTTCAGTTTTTGTTTTCATAATTGTTCTATTTTTAAATGATTGCGCAAATATCGGCAAATATTTATTGATAAACAATAAAAATATGAAAATATTTTTTCCGACTACCCACTGTAATACAGAAGATTAATTTCCTGGGGTTCCATAGCCGCGTAGCGGCATAAGGTCGGTAGACAAACCAAAGAGCAACGTACAAAGGTGCGTAGCACCGTAACTTTTGGCCCTTGTTTCGGTGCTACGCACCTTGTGAACACACATGGCAATTGTTGCTACCGACCTTATGCCGCTACGCGGCCATGCTTGCGCGAGGCTCTGCCTCGTGTACACGATCTGTCGGGCTTTGCCCGGAAAATTTAAGCGTTATACGAAGAAGGAAAAGATAAGGTTCCAGACACCAATGGGCAAAGCCTCGCGCAAGCGGCGACAGAAAACGCAGGTATTATAACACAACATCTTATAGGACGTTATTACCGTATGAAAACAGTACTCCTTTTCTTCCTCTTTTTTCGACTCTGTTCCCAGTCGGTACCGCCAAACGCGCAAATATCTGCTGGGCCTTCGCTATCTTCCTCTGACTCCCTGCTCCACCAGCGCTTCCCCCCGCCCACCGGCTTCCAACGCGTCGCCGCCGACCCCGCCACCTTCGCTACTTACCTCCGCCAGCTACCCCTCAAACCACCCGGCAGCCCGGTTCTGCTGTACGACAACGAGGAAAAATCAAACCAAAATGCCCATGTCGCCGTAGTCGATCTACCCATCGGCAAAAGAGACCTGCACCAATGCGCCGACGCCATCATGCGGCTGCGGGCCGAATACCTCTGGCAAAACAAACAGTACAACAAGATACATTTTAACCTCACCAATGGATTCCGGGTGGATTACGAGCGCTGGCGAAAAGGTGGGCGTGTAAAAGTCACCGGCAACCGCACGGAGTGGGTGCAGTCGGCAGCTGCCTCCGATTCTTATGCCGTTTTCTGGAAATACCTGGAGCTGGTGTTCACTTATGCGGGCACTTTATCGCTTTCCAAAGAATTGGAGCCGCGGGCGCTCGCAGACATGCAAATCGGAGATTTGTTTATTCAGGGCGGCTCGCCGGGACACGCGGTGATCGTGGTCGATATGGCTGTAAATGACTCCGGAAAAAAGATGTTCCTGCTGGCGCAGAGTTATATGCCTGCGCAGGAGATTCATATCCTGAAAAATCCGGCAAATTCGGATGGAAGCCCCTGGTACACAACCATATCTACAGGAGTAATCGATACACCGGAGTGGACATTTGCGATAAGCGACCTGAAACGTTTCCCGGGAGAATAGGCCGGAGGATTTCACAAGGCCCAGCGGGCCTTTATCTTTGTAGCGGCTGGTTTTCATACGAATCGGAACTGTTGAAACGGATATATCCTGCTCTTGCGCCGGTTTTTACCCGCAACTCGGGATCATAAGCCTGTATATGGGAAAGAAAAAGGGAAGTATCCTGCATAAATCCGTTGGCGAACAACTCGAAGGTAGCCGCATCGAAAAAGTAGTGGTCGTGCGGCGATCGGTCCAGTGCATTGCCTTTCAGCAGCCGGTTTTCATGCCGCATGTTGGCCAGGATGCCTGTACGCAGCTGAGCAGCGCCATCGAAATAACGGGATGATTCAAATCCCGACGCACGTTGCAGTTCGGCAAATTTTTCTAGCCCCAACCCACACACCCCGGAGGTGAAAGTGAACGGCCGGCCGGGCAAATGGTGTTCCCATGGGCCGGAATCTGCCCGGATAATATCGTGATCGTCAATATTATGTAGGATGGCATCGGCTACTTTGCTTTGCAGTACCGGCTGCCATCGCTGATAAAACGCCTGATCGCCGCTGGCGCTCACGTAATGGCTCAGGGCGATCAAAAACAGGCCGAAATCATCGATCTCGATATTCGGTCCGCGGTGATCGAAGTCGCTTTCTTCCCGCCCGTTGCCAAAATACCGTGTAACGGAAATTTGATAGTCCACACCGATGCCGTAATCCTTGCCATCCGTATGAACGTAATGTTTAAACTGGTTGACAGGACTCGCACGCAGCATGAATTCCAGTCCTTTCCTTGCTTCCTCGTACAGGCCGAGCCGGGTGAAGGCCTGGATAGCGAAAGCCGCATCACGGACCCAGGAAATCGACCAGACGCCCGGCCGCAGGGAAGCCAGGATCTGTCCTCTGGAAAGCGGAGGCGTTTCATTATCAGCCACTTGCGCCATTTTTAGCACGGCGACAGACTGTTCCATCAAGGCCCGTTCGGCGCGACGTATACCGGCCGGAAAACGGCATCGCGCAAATACCTGCCGCATATAGGCCACTTCTGCATCGACCAGCGAAACGGCAGATGTTTCTAAATTCATCAAGTCGGCGTTTATGCTGGTAGCAGGGTTGTCGCGGAACAGCACATATCTTTCCCATTGTTTTCCGGTTTTCCGCAGAACAGATTCGGCTACCAAATGCGCTGTTCCTTTGAAGACAAAACGGAAGTTTAATACGTATTTCGGATCGCCCTGAACGACCGCATAAAACACTCGGTCCGACCGTGTAAACGAAGCGAAATAATAGATTGTAAAGTGTTTATAGCGTACTTCAATCACGTGTGTATGGTGCAGATAACCGGCTGAAACCGGTTTTTCATTCATATCGGGGTAAATGGAAAAAGCGTAAGGCTGGACAAAATCGGCTGAATCGTATGCAGAAAATATGTGCGGATAAACATTTTCTACCTGCTGCGTAGCGGCGTTGTACACGGCAGCGATCAGGCCGTTGGAAGTGGTGAGTTGGTGGTAGGAGCGGCCGTTTTTGCGTTGTGCCCGCTGCATTTTTTCGTACTGTTTCCGGGGCATTAATTCGACAGGCGCCAGGTAAAGTCCGCCTCCGGCTGCGCCGTCGAATACCCGGATCGCCAGGGTATTCTGTTTTTTCAGCAGGCCGGCAGGAATCAGGTAGCGCCGGGGCGCGTCCCAGGCCGATTGTTCCTCGGGCGGGAATTTTCCCGTCCGGCCCACCAGAGCGCCGTTGAGGTAGGTTTCATCCGCATCGTCGATGGCGCCGATATTCAGGATTAAATCTTCTTTCTTCCATGCGTCGGTATTTCAAAAGTGGTGCGATACCAGGCGAAACCGTCGTAACCGGGCAGCACGGTGGTTTCCCAGCCAGCTGGCACGTAGGTCGTTTGCCAGTTGCGGTCGTCCAGTGTGTCGGCTTTCCAGGTGGAGTTGTCGCCTGGGTGGATTTTCCAGTTGCCGGAAAGGGAGAGGGTTTGGGCTGGAAGACCGGAAGCAGTCAGCAAAATTCCACAGAGGCACGGGAGAAGACGCATGATTCGCATGGCTAGTTTATAAATTCATTCCAACAATTTCAACCCCGCCGTCCTCACTTGAGCAGATACTTTTTCAAATTCCTCAAAGTCGATGAGGCCATGCGAATGTTTCCGGTGCGCTTCTGAAAACCTTCCCAGCAAGGCAGCTGCATCTGTATTGCTCGATTCACATAAAGCCTTCAACGCATCTTCCGTCTTGCCTGATTTAAAAAGCGCTTGGATGTCTTCGGGAGAAAAATGCCTGTTTTTTTCAAACACACCGTCCAGCAAGCCTTTCACATCCACATTTTCATACGGTTTTACCTCGCATTCGACCGTTGTTTTGCCATTTTCGATACGGTCTTCCAGGTTCGTTTTATCGTAAAAATGTGGCGTTGTGTTCTCTTTGCAAACCTTGCAGTTACACGGAATCTTTACCGCCACCCGCAGCCGCTCACCGAAAGGCGCGTGCAGTCGTTCCATTTCCTCGTTGATAATCGTCACGAGTTCCTTAGCGCGCAGACCCGTAGCCCGCACGGAAATGGTGCGCTGGTCGAGTGATTCGATAATGTCGGCTTTTGAACCTGCGCGCTCAAGCACCGCACCACTGTTCCACACTGCTGTTTGCTGCTGCGCAATGTGGCGGTGCAGGCGTACAATCAGGCGGTAGAATAATCCTTTGGGCATAAAGGCATATTCATATTTCAGTTGCAGCGGTACATCTTTGCCAAGGTCATAAGCAGGCACGTCACCGGGCAATAATTGTGGGCAGACGTAAGTATCCATGTCCTGCACCTGATAACAAAGTTCGAACTGGCGCATCAGTTCAAGTAACTCGTCGCGCCGCTCCCGGTAAGCGCCTTCGTTCCAGAGTCGAGCCAAGTCTTTGGAAGTGAAACGCCCACGCTGCTCGCTTGCAATCTGCGGGTCGTCGAGGATTTTATAGACGGCATCGGTAACCCATTGGTTTTGCAGGAATACGTCGCGTTTCAGGAGCGGGTTGTTCGGGAAATGCAGGAACACGCCGAGGTCGTGAAAATACTGACTCAAATCCGACTGTTTGTCGGGATCAGTAATGTCCTCTGCCGCACAGAGCGCACGGTAGCGCTCGATGGAGATGTAGGGATGGTCGGCGCGCTCCGCTTCGATGGCTTCGCGGACTTTCACCCAGGTTTTGGGTACTGTATCGCCGATATGCGGCAAGGACAATGCCCGGCGTTCGATCTGGTGGCGCAGTTCTTTGATCATTGCGGTATCACTGCCGCCGAGGTTGATACGGAACAGTTCGCCATGCACGAAATCGAAACGATCCTTGAAACTGCCGATACTGAAGCCCAACCGGGCGCAGCCGTCTTTTTCATTGTGCAGCACCAGCACGGGGCTTTGGCCGCCGAACAACTCTGCGGTTTGTAGCCAGTTGTTGTAGAGCGTGCGATAGGCGTCGTTTTCGTTGAGCGTGCGCGTATCATCCACGAATACGTACAGGGAGCGGTGGGTGTAGAAAAAACTATGGGCCGACTGGTACTTCCCCTGCCCGGCAAAGTCCCAGATATTAAGCCGGAATTGTTTACCTTCCATACCCGGTACGTCGAAGTACAATGGCTGAATGTCGATGCCGCGCGTACGGTCTTTTTCCTGTGGCAATGGAGCATTGGGGTCGAAGAGTTTGCGGCAGAGCGAGGTTTTGCCTGCACCACCTTCGCCGATGAGGAGGAGTTTGGCTTCATATATCTGGTCGCTGCCGGATTTTTCGAGGTCTTCAAAATAGCGGAGGATGGCGGCGTTGCCTTGCGATACAACCTCAGCCGGTGGGTGGGTAAGGGGATTTTCATAGAGGTTGATACCGCTTTTAAATTCTTCAATTGTAACAGAAATCCCTTTTTTGATCAAAGGCAGAAACGGTTCCAGATTGGATATTTGATTGTTTCTGAGATCAAGGAATTGGAGTTGTGTAAGGTTTTTCAAAAAATCCCCGTTAGAGATTTGATTGTCATGGAGGTCAAGGGATTGGAGTTGCGTGAGGTTTTTCAAAAAATCCCCGTTAGAGATTTTATTGAAACTGAGGGTAAGTGATTGGAGTTGCGTGAGGTTTTTCAAAAAATCCCAGTTGGAGATTTGACTGCCATTGAAGTCAAGGGATTGGAGTTGCGTGAGGTTTTTCAAAAAATCCCCGTTGGAGATTTCATTGTAAGTGAGGTCAAGTGATTGGAGTAGCGTAAGGTTTTTCAAAAAATCCCCGTTGGAGATTTGATTGTAACTGAGGTCAAGGAATTGGAGTTGTGTGAGTTTTCTCAAAAAATCCCAGTTGGAGATTTTCCACTGTTCGTGATGATCCCCACCTAAAATCAAAACTTTCAGGTTTTGAGGAAGTGACTCTGGAGATACGGCTACAAGTTTATTGTCTGGGCCCTCGTTTTGGCTTTCTGTCCATGCTACTTGTATACGGTCTAGCCACCTATTTGAAACAATCAACGTTTCCAGCCATTTGAGTCCATAGAGGCTGGGTAGCTTGGTTAAACCGCAGTTTCCCAGATCCAACGTCCGTGCATCTTTCCCTTGGGCATGTCTGGCCTTGTTTTCGGTGATTAGGTTCAGGGCGCGTTGGTACATAAGTGTATATCAGGTAAATAAGGAAACGAATAAATCTATGCTGCAAAAATGGCATAAAATCCGGAAAAATCCGCCGTATCCGCAAAATCCGCGTTGTCCCCATTCTGTCGCGGCGGGCAGAGGTCATTGGTGCCTGGAACCTTAAAAATGCCTGGGAAACTGGGCGGCCACAAGGGCCGCCCCTACAAAAACAAGGCTTTTCGGTTTGAAAATAGCACGGTTTTTATGTTTATGATGTAGGGGCGATCCTTGTGGTCGCCCAAATTTAAAAGGTTCCAGACATCAATGGGCAGACCTACACAGATACTCCTCAATCATACTCATACAACTCCAATCTCTGCACCCCCCATTCCCCCCGAAAAATACAAATATGCCGCCCCTGGTGCGTTTGGTCACCGTTCAGGTGTCTGAAGATGTGCCATTTGCCGTCTTCCATCCTTCCTTCTTCGTTTTTAAGTATTCCGACGTTCATGGCGGGATTCGGCGCGTTTTTAAACGTGGCAACGATCCCGGAACCGGCGATGTAAAACTCATTTTCAGCGGTTTGAATAATAATGGCGCCTGCCGGCTCCCAAACCTCGTTTTTGGCCGCTCCTTCCCAGCCTAAAGTGTGGCTGTGTTTTACGGTGAACTCGTATTTGCCCAGGGTAAATGTTGTTGCCTGTTTTTCCTTGTCGAGCAAAACGCCTTTGATCTTGCCGCTTCCCTGGTGGGAAGTAATCAAGGGCCTCAACTGATCTATGATACGATACACCTTCCCTACATCTTCGTTTTCAGGGTTTTCTTTGGATTCGATAGAAAACGGAGAGAAACCGATTGCATCGTAGTGGCCGATGGCAAAAAGTGCTTTAGCGGCCACGGTATTGTCGAATCGGTGTTCCGGAATAAACAAGGGGTTGTTTTGCCGCACGTAGAGATCGTTCCAGTGTTCAAAATCAGGGTTATAAAAATCGGGAGACAACATGTCGATAGCGGGGCCGCCTGCTTTCCAGACGTCCATGAGATGTGGCAAAGGCCCTGCGCTGGGGTATTCGCCGGGCTTCTTTCCCGGCCTGTTCAGCGCTGCATTGACGAACATGGGCAGCGGGTAGATTTCTTTGCCTGCTTCCACTATTCTATTGGTGAATTGCGCGAAGTGCCAGGCCATAAATATTTCGTCGGTATGCGTGCCCTTGCCGAATATCTCTTCCCAGGTTCCGCTCGTTTTAAACCCGTTGTTTTTCCAGACGGCGTGAAATTCGGGAACTAAACTTTCTTTATGGGCGCTCAAATAGCGGATAAAGGCCTGTGGCGCCTCTTCCTGAAACCTTTTGTTCGCCAAGGGATGATAGTCCCGGGCAGAAGGCAACATCCCGATTTCATTTTCCGGTTGAATCATAATGACCGTTTGTTCCTGGCCGTCGAATTCTTTCAGGTGTTTCATCAGAGCCTGGAACGCCTTTAAATCGGCTTGCAGATTGTCTTCACTGAACGGACTGAGTATCTCCTGGCTTTTGCCGGTGTCATCTTTGACCCGTGGGTATTTCTTTTGATTGAGTTTTACCCACGCCGGCGCATGGCTCGACATACTGTTTTTCCAGGAAGCAAACCAGAGCAAAATCAATTTGAAATCGTTTGCACGCGCCTCGGTAATGAGATCGTCCAGGAGACTGAAATCAAAAACGCCCTCTTTCGGCTCCATTATTTCCCAATATACAGGCGCCAGAATGGTGTTGACGTGCATGGCTTCCAGATTTGACCAGACAGGCGCCATGTTTTCCACACTGGTAAAGGTTGAATTGCCCAATTCCCCGCCCAACACGATATAGGGTTCTCCGGCTACGATGAGCTGGGTTGCAGTCCCCTGTTTGCGGAGATGTGGAATGGAGGTATTCCCTGCTGTTTGTGTAAATCCCAAACAACAGCATAGGATGGAGAGTAAAAAACTGCATATTCTTTTTTTAACCATGATTTTATACTTTTTATAATTTATGCGAATAATGGGTTAAAACTGATCCAAATCGCCCAAATATGGCTAAAACTGCCCCAACCCGGGTGTCATCCTGA
>JAYSZC010000520.1:0-3949 GCA_043738235.1 Lewinellaceae bacterium
AAAGAATTTGTCGTGGAAAACGGCAAATTGTGCGGCATGACGTTTACCAAAGTAGAACCGGTGCTGGATGAAAATGGCAAACGCAAAATGGTGCCTACCGGCGAAGCGGATGTGTTTTTTGAAGCCGACGACGTATTGGTCGCTATCGGTCAGGAAAATAGTTTTCCCTGGGTAGAACGCGACCTCGGTCTGGAATTTGACCGCTGGGAATTGCCTATCCTCGACCCGGTTACCCATCAATCGACCATTTCACGCGTCTTTTTTGGCGGCGACTCGGCATTTGGGCCTAAAAACGTCATCACAGCCGTGGCGCATGGCCACCAGGCTGCCGTTTCCATCGATATTTTTTGTAATGGAAAAAACCTGCACAAAGACCGCCCCGATCCGATGACCAACCTCGTGAGCCAGAAAATGGGTATACACGAATGGAGTTACCACAGCCAGGTGGCAGATGATAAACGATATGCCGTGCCACATGCCGACAACGCGGTGGCGTTAAAAGACCGGAAACTCGAAGTGGAACTTGGTTTTGACCTTCCCACTGGTTTTAAAGAAGCGCAACGCTGCCTCAACTGCGATATTCAAACAGTTTTCTCCGAATCACTTTGTATCGAGTGCGACGCCTGCGTGGATGTTTGCCCGACGGATTGTATCACCTTTACAGTCAATGGCGAAGAAGAGGATTTGCGTACGCGCCTGACTGCTCCTGCGAATAACCTCACGCAGGAACTATATGTCTCCGATGTGCTCAAAACGGGCCGGGTGATGCTCAAAGACGAAAACGTTTGCCTGCACTGCGGCCTTTGCGCGGAGCGCTGCCCGACGGCGGCCTGGGATATGAAGAAGTATATGTACAACGTTACAAAAGCGGGGCATCAGTGTTTTAGTGAGTTGTGAATCGTGAGTGATGTTTCTATTATGTTCGGAACGTTTTTCCTGATTGGTTCTTATTTATTCACGGCCTCTAAAGACCTGTTACGTACCTGATTATCATGCAACAACTTACAGCAATCAATGATTTAGTGATCCGGTTTGCCAATGTCAACGGCACCGGTTCTGCCAGCGCGAACAATCTGTTTGCCAAATCTATTTTCAGAATGGGTTTGCCGGTGACGCCTAAAAATATTTTCCCGTCCAATATTCAGGGTTTGCCTACCTGGTACGAAGTGCGCGTGAATGAACAGGGTTATCTGGGCCGCCGCGCCGGCGTGGATATTATGGTGAGCGTCAACCCGCAAAGTATGGTGAAGGATGTGGCTTCGGTTCGCCCTTCCGGCTATTTTATATATGATAATACCCGCGAAATTGATAAAAACCTGATCCGCGACGACATTCATTATATCGGCGTTCCGATGATCGAATTGTGCCGGAAACATTTCACGACGGATACGCGCTCGCACCAGTTGTTGAAAAACATGATCTACGTCGGCGCGCTGGTGGCGCTGCTCGACATCGAACTGGAGGTGGTGAAAGGGCTGGTTGCAGCACAGTTTCGCAAAAAGGAAAAACTCATTCCACCGAATTACCAGGCCCTCGAACTGGGTATTCAATACATCAAAGACCATTATGCCTGTCCGCTGGGTTTGCGCCTGGAACGCCGCAACCTGATCGGCGACAGTATCCTGATCGACGGCAATACGGCCTGCGGCCTGGGCGCGATTTATGCCGGGGCCACGGTGGCTGCCTGGTACCCGATCACGCCCTCCACCTCGGTAGTCAATGCTTTTGAAAAATATGTCAAACGCCTGCGCAAGGACGAGGAAACAGGCAAAAATAAATACGCGATTGTACAGGCAGAAGACGAACTGGCTGCAATCGGGATGGTGATCGGCGCCAACTGGAACGGTGCGCGGGCTTTTACTTCTACCAGCGGCCCTGGCCTGTCGCTCATGAGCGAATTCCTGGGTCTGGCCTATTTTGCTGAAATCCCGCTCGTGCTGATCGACGTGCAGCGCACCGGCCCTTCCACGGGTATGCCGACCCGCACCCAGCAATCGGACCTGACTTCGGCATTTTATGCTTCGCACGGCGATACCAAACAGGTGCTGCTGTTTCCGGCCACACCCAAGGAATGTTTCGATTTTACAGCCGATGCCTTCGACCTGACCGAGCGGCTGCAAACGCCCGTCCTGGTTATGACCGATCTGGATCTGGGTATGAACGATCACCTTTCACCGCCTTTCCAGTGGGACGACCAGCGCCGTTATGACCGGGGCAAAGTATACAGCGCCGATGATCTGGAAAAGCTCCAGCAGTTTGGCCGCTACCAGGATATAGACGGCGACGGCATTCCATATCGCACGATTCCGGGCACGCACCCGACGAAAGGCTCCTATTTCACCCGCGGTTCTTCCCGCGACGAAATGGCCAAGTACACGGAGGACAGCGAACCGTATGTGCGCAATATGGATCGCCTGCTCAAAAAATGGAATACGGCCAAGGGTTTAGTTCCCGCACCGGAGTTTTACCAGGAAAAAGACAAAGGCAATCATGCCATGATCTTTTTTGGAACCTCCACGTATGCGGCCCTGGAAGCGATGGAACAATTGGAAGCGGCAGGTGTGCCGATGGATGCTATGCGGATCAGGGCGACACCCTTCTCCGATGCCGTGCGCGATTTTATCGGACGCCATAAAATGGTCTACGTTGTGGAACAAAACCGCGATGCCCAAATGCGCTCCATTTTGATCAATGAACTGGAGATCAATCCTTTTAAATTAGTTCCGGTGCTGAATTATGATGGTATGCCCATTACCGCCGAAGCAATTACCAAACAAATCAGCCGTTCGCTGCACAATGCTTCCAATGGTCAGACATACGCCGAAGCACAACATTCTTAAAAGAAAAATAACTACTTATGTCTTTCATACGTCCGGTTTTCAGACATCCAGAATCGCCCAAAAATGACCTGGGATATACGCGCCAGTATTACGAAGGCGCTTTGTCTACTTTATGCGCCGGTTGTGGGCACGATTCGATCAGTGGGGCCATCATTCAGGCCTGTTTTGAAATGAATATCGAGCCGCACCAGGTCGCCAAATTGTCGGGCATCGGCTGCTCTTCCAAAACGCCGGCTTATTACCTCGGCAACTCGCACGGCTTCAATTCCGTACACGGTCGTATGCCTTCGGTCACCACGGGCGCCAGTCTGGCCAACCGGAAACTGCTGTACCTCGGCGTTTCAGGCGACGGCGATACCGCTTCCATCGGCATGGGGCAGTTTGTACATATTGTACGGCGCAACCTCAATATGGTGTACATCGTGATGAACAACGGTTGCTACGGACTCACCAAAGGACAGGATTCTGCAACGGCCGATTTCGGTTCGGTGAATAAAAGCGGCTCGGCGAACCTCTTCCAAACAATTGATTTAGTGGGACTTGCCCTTGAATTGGGCGCTACTTTCGTCGGGCGCAGTTTCTCCGGCGATAAAGGTCAATTGGTGCCTATGATAAAAGCCGCCATGTCGCACAACGGTTTTGCGTTTATCGACGTGATTTCGCCCTGCGTGACTTTTAACAACAACGCCGGCTCCACCAAATCGTACGACTATGTGCGGGCGCACATGGAAGCCACTTCCGCCCTCGACCTGGTGCCGGTAAAAGAAGAGATCACAACCACTTACGCGGAAGGCACGACCAAGCGGATCGAGTTGCACGACCATTCCGTCATTGAATTGCACAAACTCGCGGAAGGCTGGGATCCTACCGACCGGCACTCCGCGGTGGAACGCCTGCAAACCTCGCGCAACAAAGGCGAAATCCTGACCGGCCTGCTGTACGTGGATACCCACAGCAAAGACCTGCACGACTTAATTGAAACGGTGCCGCAAGCGCTGAACAGCCTGAAAGAACAGGATTTGTGCCCGGGAAGCGGGGTGCTGGAGGGGATAAACGGGGAGTTCAGATAACAGGAATGAGGAATGAGGAATGAGGATTGAGGATTGAGG
>JAYSZC010000521.1:0-3942 GCA_043738235.1 Lewinellaceae bacterium
CACAAAGGACACAAAGCGTAGAGTGGACCACATTTTTTGAGTCATTTATGATGATTTATCTCAAGTTTACAGTAAATACTAAGCGGGAAGGGTCAACTCTTCGCTTTGTGTCCTTTGTGAAACCACTTTGTGTCCTTTGTGGTAAAACCCTATGTGTTCTATGTGTAAAATCTATGTGCCTATGTGGTAAAAACCTTTGTTGTAAAAATCACCCGACCCACCGAAAACGCGCCACTTCCACCCCGTCGCGCGCCATCGTTTCCAGAAACATTTTCAGCGGGCGCACAAACCAGCGCTGCTCGCCGTACAGGGGTTGATACACCACCATCGGTTCGTCCGTTTCAGCATGTATCGCTTCGCCGATTACCAGGTAATATTTTCCTTTAAAGTGCTGATAAACACCTGTTTGTAAGGCCATTTTAAGTATTCGTCTTGTTATTAAAAACAGGTTTCCCTTCGTTCGGGCGCGCTGTTATTTTTCTGCTGCAAGAACGAAATAATTTTCCTGACTTTTCGTCCTTTACAGGCCTCAAAAAGGCATTACATTTGAGACATCAAAAACATCCGATATTTTTTATTTAAGTATATCAAGCAAAAAGATTAGATTAAATTCTTTACAAATGCTTGATTATCAACACTGATAACGAATAACTAATAACGGATAACTATTTAACCTTTCACTTAACCCACACATGCGAAAGCCACTTGCTTACGTCCTGTTCGCAGTTGCCGGATTTACCGGTCTTTTTTTCCTGATCCGTTCACAAAAAATTGTCAAAAACGAAGCCTACTACGAAGCCATTTCGCAGTATGTGTACGCCCATAACGGCGGCGCCATCGGCAAAGATGAAACCGTCCGGGTTCGATTTGTCAATGCCGCTGTTGCCCCGGAACAGGTGGGCAAACCCGTAGCGGCCAACGTATTCTCTGTCGATCCCAAAATAGAGGGACAAGCCGTTTGGGAAGACGACCGTACGATCAAACTACAACCCACCGCATCGCTCACGCCGGGCAAACAATACACCGCCCGGGTGGCCTTGAAAAAAATATACGCCGATGCGCCCGATGTGGCGCGTGTGTTCGAATTCGATTTCAGCGTGCGCGAAACCGCATTCGAGGTCACCACGGATGGTATTTCCGCCGACCCCGCCGATCCGCGCCTGCAACGCATCACGGGGCATGTACGCATCAATGAACCTAGCAACGGCGCTAAAGTAGAACAAATGTTGCAGGCCAAACAGGGCAACAAAGCCCTGCTGGTCAGCTGGCAACACAGCGCCGACGGCCTCAGCCACAGCTGGACGGTAGCTGGTGTGGAACGTTCCAATGTGCGATCGAAGGTAAATCTGGAATGGACCGGAGCCGCTATCGGCGTCGATAAAAACATTAAAAACGAACAAACCATTTCGGCTTGGGACGAGTTCGCCCTGCTGTCGGCCCGCGCCGTGCAGGTGGAAGAACAGTATATCCTGCTTAATTTTTCCGATCCGATTGCCTCCGCACAGGAACTCAGCGGCCTGATTCGCTTAGAAAATTACGCCGGAAAAATGCGTTTTGTGACCGACGGCAATTTTGTGCGCGCCTATCCCGGCGAGCGCCTTTCCGGCGAGTATAAACTGCTTGTTGAAAAAGGTATCCGCAATGCTGCCGGGCAAAGCCTCAAAGATGCTATTTCCTGGCCACTGACATTTGAAGACCTCAAACCCGGCGTTCGTTTGGTCGGTCGCGGCGCAGTTATTCCGCAACAGGCCAACGGCGGCATTATTTTCCCTTTTGAGGCGGTGGGGCTGAACGCCGTGGATGTCGAGGTATTTAAAATATTCAATTCCAATATTTTACAATTCCTGCAAGTCAACGAAATCGAAGGTTCCGAGGAACTGCAACGCGTTGGTAAAATCGTTTTTCAGAAAAAGATCAACCTGTCGGACATCAATAAAAATGCATCGTCCAAAAACTGGCAGCGCTACGCCCTCGACCTGAAGGATATGATCAAACAGGATCCCGGCGCGATCTACCAGGTACGGCTGGCATTTCAAATCAACTATACCGACTGCGCTACCGGGGCCGGACTTACGGCAGACGCATCCGGCAACATGATCGGTTCCGGTGCACAACAAACCATCGAATTGGGCCGACGCGACGATGCCGGCAACCTCATTTCCATTATGGGTGGCTGGAGAGGCCGTTATTTCTCGGATAGTTACTGGGACGACGATTATAACTGGGACAGCCAGGAAGACGCCTGCACCCGCGAATTTTACAACAGCCAACGTTTTATCGAGCGCAATGTATTTGTCAGCGACTTGGGCCTGACCGCCAAACGCGGCCGCGACGGCTCCCTGTTCGTAGCGCTCACCGACCTGCATACCGCTCAACCGGTGGGCGGCGTCGACTTGGAATTGTTCAGTTATCAACTGCAACCTATTACTACTTCCAAAACGGGCAGTGACGGTACGGTCATGATCGAAGGCCTGCGCGAAACGCCGTTTCTATTGGTCGCTTCCGGCAAAAACCGCAGGGGTTACCTGCGTATGGCCGACGGCAACACGCTTTCACTCAGCCGTTTCGATGTGGCCGGCGTGGAAGCGCAGAAAGGATTGAAAGGTTATATTTACGGTGAACGCGGCGTATGGCGCCCGGGCGATTCACTTTTCCTGAATTTTGTTCTGGAAGACAAAACAGGTAAAATGCCCGCCGGTCACCCGGTCACCATGGAACTGACCGACCCGCGCGGCGCCCTGCAATACCGCACGATTCAAACCAACGGCGTCAATGGTGTATATCCTTTCCACTGCAATACCCGGCTCGATGCTCCGACAGGCAACTGGATGGCCAAGGTGACGGTCGGCGGCGCTACATTCACCAAACAGTTGAAAATCGAAACCGTGAAGCCCAACCGGCTGAAAATGGATTTGAATTTCGGGAAAAAAGAACTGAGCGCTGCGGATGAAAACCTGAAAGGAACGCTCAAGGTCAACTGGCTGCACGGCGCAACGGCGCAGGGGCTGAAAGCAAAGGTAGAAATGCAGGTGCGTTCGATTAAAACCGAGTTTCCGAGTTATAAAACGTATGTTTTCGACGATCCGAGCCGCAGATTTTTCTCCGAACCGGAAGTGTTGTTCGACGCAGCATTGGATCAAAACGGCGTAGCCGCCGTTCCGCTCAAAGTAGGCAATGTGGAAAATGCGCCGGGCAAACTGATGGCCAATTTTAAAGTGCGGGCATTTGAAGCGGGCGGCGATTTCAGTACGGATAATTTTTCGCTCGACTTTTCTCCTTTCGACCGCTATGTGGGCGTATTTATGCCCAAAGGCCGCTGGGGCGATAAAACCATCGATCAGCGCGGCGGTACCGTCACTTTTGTGATGGTCGATAAAAGCGGCAAACCTTTAGCCAACCAGAAAATGACGGTGGCGCTGTTCCACACGGACTGGCGCTGGTGGTGGGATGAAGACGCGGAATCGGGCGTTGCACAGTTCAACAGCAGCGAAATCAACAATGCGCTGGATCAGACGACGCTGACCACCGACAGCCGCGGACAAGCCATCTGGAAAGTAAAGCCGGACGATTGGGGACGTTTTCTGGTTCGTGTGATGGATGCGGACGGCGGGCACGCTGCCGGCGACTTTTTCTGGTCGGGTTACCCTGAAGACCTCAACGACATCGCCAGCAGAAATGCCGCCGCGATGCTGCCGTTTACTGCTGAAAAAGAAAAGTACAACGTCGGAGAAGAAGTGACTTTAAAAGTACCTGCCAGTGAAAACGGCCGCATTTTGCTAACACTTGAAAACGGCTCCCGCGTGGCCAAACATATCTGGTTTGACGCCAAAGCAGGCGATAACTTCCTGAAATTCAAGGCAGACGAAACAATGACGCCTACCGTGTATGCGCATGTCAGCCTGATACAACCCCATGCGCAGACGAAAAACGACCTGCCGATCC